>JBKPQA010000145.1:0-6390 GCA_046733835.1 Actinomycetota bacterium | reverse complement strand
ACGCCATCGCGAACGCGTGGCAGGCCGAGCCGTCGCGCTTCCGCTCGGGCCTCCTCGGCCTGCCAGCCATCCGTGAGAACGTCGGTCGATCGCACCCAGCCCGGGAGGTCAGCTCGGGTCAGGTCCAGCCGTGGGCTACGTGCGGCGGCCAGCCGCCGGGCCGCAGCGAGCGCGCCTGCGCTGAGGCGCTGGTTCAGGCCGGTTGGCTCTGCACGCTGGGCCTCCGGCATCTCTTCCGCGGGCACATCGGTTCCCGCCAGGGCTTCGATGGCCCCGACATAGGTGGCCCACGGCGCGGTGAGCTCCGGCAGGGGCGGGTTCCCGGCCCACGACGTGAAACCGGTTGCGCGGGCGCCGATGGGCGCGGCACCCGCCAGTGCCGGTATGCGTGCCGCCCGGTCACCGACGTAGCGGATCGCTGGCTCGTCGGAACCCGCGACCGTCGGCTGCCCGACGAGGTCGGGCCGCTCCGCCGCATACACGCGCGAGGCTCCGAGCCGGGTCGCGAGTGGCGCCTCCTCGCGACGGTGGACGAGGACGCCGTGAACCCGGCCGAGGAACGTGGCCATGAGGTTGCGGCTGGCTGGACCCGGGCGAGCCGGGAGCAGCCGGTCGCAGAGGACGACGCCGCGAGGGCCACCGTCCACACCGCCCCGCTCGGCCCGGCGGATCCCGGCGCCCTGGAGCAAAGCGAGGTGCAACGGGATCATCACGGCACCGGTGTGGACGATCACCAAGGCGTCGTACGCGCGCAGCCGCCGACCGGTGCGCACCCACGTGTCCGGCCGGTTCCACGCGAGCGAACGGACGGTGCGGGGGAACGCCTCGGCCGTCTCGGCAGAGCGCGTCCCGGGCGACCAGGACACGAGCGTGACGTCGTGCCCCGCGCGGGTCAGTTGATGAGCGAGGGCGACGGTGTGCCGCGCCATCCGGCCAGCGGCCCGGTCCGTCGGCCCGACCAGCGCGACCCGGAGAAACGCCGACTGCGTGTTTCGCGAACCCGGTGCATTCGTGGTTCCTCCGACACGGCCCCGCATGTGTCGGAGCGTAGCCCGAGACCGCCGCGCGCAAACGCCGCCACTCGGCGACCGACGCCGGGGGGATCCTGGCGCCGGAGTAGGACAGGGCACGGACGGATGCGACCGCTGTTCGTCTGGCGGCCGGGAGGGGCCGCAGGTATGGTCGAGCGTCCTTGTCGGCCGGCCGAGAGGTACCTGAGAGATGCGATCCATTGCTGGGTTGCCCATGGCCCTGCTGGCGTCGGCCGGCTTGGCCGCTGGCGGGCTCGCGACCACTGTTTCCGCGGCGGCCGTCGGCGCGCCGTCGGCGGCCGTCGCCCAGTGCGCCGCCGACGCGGGAGCAGCCGGTTCCGCCGCGCGGGTTCGTGACGACGTCAAGGGCGCCCAAGAACCCAAGCTCTACCCCGACAATGAGGCGAACGCCTACGGCGTCATCAAGGACTCCCCGCGGATGCCGAACGGCAGCGTGCACATCCCGACGGTCTTCCACGTGGTCTCGGACCACCAGCTCTCCACAGCGGAGCGGACCCGCTGGGAGACCATGATCAGCGCCCAGATGACCGTCCTCAACGACTCGTTCTCCGGCAAGACGGCTGCCAACGCCGCGAATTCACCCTTCCGGTTCGACCTCACCCATATCACCTACACCGTGAACGCGGCGTGGTACCAGGTGGTGCCGGGCAAGGTCGAACGGGACATGAAGAAGGCGCTGTACGAAGGAGACTCGACGACGCTCAACGTCTACACGGCGGACATTGGCGCCGGTCTCCTCGGGTGGGCGTACTTCCCGAAGGGCTACAACAACGGACGTGACTACATCGACGGTGTGGTCATGCTCGACGAGTCGATGCCGGGTGGGACGGCCGGGAAGTACTCCTTGGGCGACACGCTCACCCACGAGGTGGGTCACTGGCTGATGCTCGAGCACACCTTCAAGTCCGGGTGCTCGGCCTCCAACGACTTCGTGACGGACACGCCTCGAGAGGCCTATCCGCAGTTCAACTGCCCGATCGGCGCCGACACCTGCGCCGCCCCCGGACTCGACCCGATCCACAACTTCATGGACTACACGCAGGACTCCTGCATGAACATGTTTACGAACGGGCAGGTCGAGCGGATGAACGACGCCTGGATCGCCTTCCGGGCGGGTGGTAACGGCTGACCGACCGTCAGACTCAGGGAACGGTCAACCGAGCAAACAGGATCGGCCTTCGAGGGCGGGAGATGTACTGTCCTCGAAGGCCGAAGCCTTTGCAGTGGCCGGACCCGTGAGCGCTAGGGTCCGACGGTGCCCACACCGGCCGAGGTCCTCGCCTCGATGGTCGCCTCAGACCCGGGTCGCCCCCGCCTGACCTGCTATGACGACACCCCGGGACCCACGCAGGGTGAACGCGTCGAACTGTCCGCCCGAGTCCTCGCCAACTGGGTGGCCAAGGCCGGCAACATGCTGCAGGACGACCTGGACGGGTCGCCGGCCACGACCGTCGGCCTCGACCTACCGGCCCACTGGCGGGCGTTCTACTGGGCGCTCGCCGCCTGGTCCTGCGGCGCGACGGTCGTCGTCGGCAACGGCGCCGACACGTGCGACACCGTCATCACCACCGACCGCCACACCGCCGAGCGGGTCGCCGAGAACGCCGGCCTCCCCGTGCTCGTCACTCTGCCGATGCTCGCTGCGGCCAGCCTCGACGCCCCTCGAGACGTCGTCGACGAGGCTCGCGAGCTTCCGAACTACGGTGATGCCTTCGCTCCCAACGAGGACCCCAACCTCGACGACCCCGCTCTCGTCGACGGCGACGATGCCCGGTCCTTCCGGCACGTCGTCGCCAGCCAGTCGGACTGGGGCGCGAACCCTCGCGTGCGAGTCCCCGACGACCTGCGCCGGGCCCTTCTGGCGGCGCTGTCCGCCTGGGCGGCGGACGGTTCCGTCGTCCTGGTCCGTTCGCCGGCCGGGGACCAAACCAAGCGGCTCGCCCCCGAGAACATCACCGTCGACCTCAGCTGAAGTCGACACGCAGTTCCGGCTCGGTCTTCTCCCGCACCTCGTCCTCGGTGACGCCCGGCGCCAGCTCACGCAGCACGAGGCCGTCCGGCGTCACGTCGATGACCGCGAGGTCGGTGATGATCCGTTGCACGACGCCGCGTCCGGTGTAGGGCAGCGAACACTCCTTGACGATCTTGTAGGACCCGTCCTTGGCCACGTGCTCCATGAGGACGATGACGTGCTTCGCGCCGTGGACGAGGTCCATCGCGCCACCCATCCCCTTGACCATTTTCCCGGGGATCATCCAGTTGGCGATGTCGCCGTGCTCCGACACCTGCATGGCTCCGAGGATCGCCGCGTCGACCTTGCCGCCGCGGATCATCCCGAACGACGTCGCCGAGTCGAAGTAGGACGCCCCTCGACGCACCGTCACGGTCTCCTTGCCGGCGTTGATGAGGTCCGGGTCCTCGGCGCCGTCGACGGGGTAGGCGCCGACGCCGAGGATCCCGTTCTCGGACTGCAGGACGATCTCGACGTCGTCGGGCACATAGTTCGGCACCAGGGTGGGCAGCCCGATGCCGAGGTTGACGTATGCGCCGTCGCCCAGCTCCCGCGCGGCGCGGGCAGCCATCTGCTCACGGGTGAGTGGCATTGGCTCAGGCCTCCTTCTGGTCGGTGGCCGGCCGCACGGTGCGGCGCTCGATCCGCTTGTCGGCCACCTGGTCCCCGTCGAGCGGCAGGACTCGCTGCACGTAGATCCCCGGCAGGTGCACCTGGTCGGGATCCAGGTCGCCGGGCTCGACGAGCTCCTCGACCTCGGCGACGGTGACCCGGCCCGCCATGGCGGCGAGCGGGTTGAAGTTGCGGGCCGACTTGTTGAAGACCAGGTTTCCGTGCCGGTCTCCCTTCCAGGCCCGCACCAGGCCGAAGTCCGCGACGATCGCCGGCTCCAGGACGAACTCCTTTGGCCCCTCGGCAGTCTCGAACTCGCGCACCTCCTTGCGCGGTGACGCGACCGCGATGGAACCGTCCGGCGCATACCGCCACGGCAACCCGCCTTCGGCGATCTGCGTGCCGACCCCCGTCGCGGTGAAGAACGCCGGTATGCCTGAGCCGCCCGCGCGCAACCGCTCGGCCAAGGTGCCCTGCGGGGTCAGCTCGACCTCCAGCTCGCCCGCGAGGTACTGCCGGGCGAACTCCTTGTTCTCCCCGACGTATGACGCGACCATGCGCCGAATCCTTTTGTCGCGCAGAAGGATTCCAAGACCCCAGTCGTCGACGCCGCAGTTGTTCGAGATCGCCTCGAGGTCGGTGATGCCGGCGTCGTGAATGGCGCGGATGAGCACGCTGGGGATGCCGCAGAGCCCGAAGCCGCCCACCGACAGCGTCATCCCGTCGGCGATGCCCTCGATGGCCGCGGCCGGGCTGGAGACCACCTTGTCCATCCTCCGGACTCTAGCCGCCGGGCCTCGCCTTCCGGGCGGCGCCCGACCCTACGCAAACCTGGTATGCCTGTGGTCCGCGAACATCCAGGGCACATCCGTTGGATTCGTCCGGCGCGCCCGCCGCGTGAGACCATGAACCGCCATGCCCAGCGAAGACGACGTCCGCGCCGTCGACGAAAGCCGCGGCGCCTACGTCGTCGACACGAGGAGACCGTTCCACCGGCTCTCCAAGGGTCGCGGCCCGCTCCCGCCGCTGAAACCCGCGGGGACCTACGCCAAGAAGGACGACGGCCACCCGCCGCCGCCCCAGCCGGCGCCGGCTCCCTCGGCGCCCGCCCCAGCAGAGCCGGCCGCGCCTGCGCCCCAGCGACGCCCACGGCGCACCCGCCGGAACGTTCTCGTCGTCGTGCTCGTCGTGGTCCTCCTGTGGCTGGCGTTCCTGGTCTGGGTGCCGCTCAACGCCTGGGGCAACGTGACCCGGGTCGACAACAACCCGTCCGGAGACCGGCCGGTCGACAACCCCGGGTCCAACTACCTGCTGGTCGGCTCGGACAGCCGCGAGGGGCTGACCCCGGAACAGCAGAACAGCCTCAACGGTGGCGGCTCGACCGAAGGCAAGCGGACCGACTCGATCATCCTCGTGCACGTCCCGGCCAGCGGCGGCAAGGCGGCGATGATCTCGATCCCGCGCGACTCCTACGTCCCGATCCCGGGCCACGGCAGCAACAAGATCAACGCCGCCTTCGCCTTCGGCGGCGCCAAGCTGCTGACGCAGACGGTCGAGCAGGTCACCGGCGTCCACGTGGATGGGTACCTCGAGATCGGGTTCGCCGGGTTCGCGGGCGTCGTGGACAGCCTGGGCGGTGTGGACGTGTGCGTGCCGTTCGACATGAAGGACCAGGACGCTGCGATCGACCTCAAGCAGGGCTGCCAGACGCTCGACGGGCCGACCGCCCTGGGCTATGTGCGCGCCCGCAAGTCCGACCCGCGCGGCGACATCGGCCGGGCGGAGCGGCAGCGGCAGTTCCTCGGGGCGCTCCTAAAGAAGGCGGCTACTCCGGCGACCGTGCTCATCCCTTGGCGGTACAAGGCGTTCGCGGACGCGGCGGCGTCCGGTCTCGAGGTCGGCGAGACGACGTCGTTCGGTGACGCGGTGGCCATGCTTCGCGTGTTGCGCGGCGTCGACGGTGGGGACACCCTGTCGCTCGTCGTGCCCATCGAGTCGGCATCCCTGCAGACCCCGAACGCCGGTGTCGCCGTGAAGTGGAACACCGCCCAGGCCAAGGCGCTGTTCTCCGCGATTCAGCAGGACCAGCCGCTCACCGTCCCGCCCGCCGGGACCGTCCCCGGCTGAGCGCTGAAGTCCTCACCCGCGTCGGGTGACGCGTCGGCCGCGGACTCGTCGCAACGATGGCGCCATGAGTCGAAACTCCCAGGGGTCCGTCGCGGGTAGCTGGGGCAGCGCGTTCGCGGGCGCCATGCTGATGGTCGTCGGTCTATTCCAGTTCTTCCAGGGCCTGACCGCCGTGGTCAACGGCAACGACTTCTTCGTGACGACGCCGCGCTACATCCTCCAGTTCAACACCACGACGTGGGGCTGGATCCACCTCATTCTCGGCATCGTCATCGCCGCCGCCGGCCTGTTCATCTTCACCGGCAACGTCGTCGCGCGCGGTGTCGGCATCTTCCTTGCTGGGCTGCAGGCGGTCGTGAACTTCCTGTGGTTGCCGTACTACCCGTTGTGGGCGCTGGTCATCATCGCCATCGATGTCTTTGTCATCTGGTCCCTGGCAACGACCCGGTTGACCGAGCGCGTCTAGGGACTACCTCAGCAGCTGTCGCGCCATGACGACGCGCTGGATCTGGTTGGTGCCCTCGTAGATCTGGGTGATCTTTGCGTCGCGCATCATCCGCTCGAGGGGGTAGTCCTTGACATAGCCAG
>JBKPQA010000144.1:0-4133 GCA_046733835.1 Actinomycetota bacterium | reverse complement strand
CGCTCGAGCGGTGATGCGACGAGCCTCACCACGTCGTGGTCACCGAGGAACCGGGCCACCTGGTCGGCCATCTCCCGGCCCAGCTCGGACAGCAGGTACCCCGGCAGTCGCCCGTAGAGGATCCCGTCCGGATTGTGGACCTCGCCGTGCCGCATGAGGTGCACGACGGTGACCGGCGGGTTCATGCGTCGATTGTCGCAAACCCGCTGGCTGCGGCCCGGCACGCATCCGGAACCGCCGCCAGGACGTGATCCACCGCCTCGTCGTCGTGGGCGGCGCTGACGAACCACGCCTCGAACGCACTGGGCGGCAGGTGCACGCCGTGGCTGAGCATCGCGTGGAAGAACGCCGCGAACGCCGATGTCGACTGGTCGCGGGCATCGTCGTAGTTCAGCACCCGCTCCCCCCGGAAGAAGACGCTGAACATCGATCCGGCCCACTGCACGGTATGCGGCACACCCTCCCGTTCAAGTCCAGCCGACACGGCGTCCGCGATCGTGCGGCTTACGACGTCGAGCCGCTCATAGATCTCAGGTGTGCATCCGCGCAACGTCGCCAGTCCGGCGGCGGTCGCGACCGGATTGCCGCTGAGCGTCCCCGCCTGGTAGACGGGCCCGGCGGGTGCCAACAAGGCCATGACATCAGCCCGGCCTCCGAAGGCCGCCGCCGGGAACCCGCCGCCCATGACCTTGCCGAACGTGAACAGGTCCGGCGGCCCCGACTCATACGGGCCCTCGAGCCCGTACCACCCCGAGGCCGAGCACCGGAACCCCGTCATCACCTCGTCGCTGACCACCAGCGCGCCGTGCTCGTGTGCCACCCGCAAGAGCCCCTCGGTGAAGCCGTCGACCGGCGGGACGACGCCCATGTTCCCGGCCGCCGCTTCGGTGATGACGCAAGCGATCTCGTGTCCCCGCGCCGCGAAGGCCGACTCGACCGCGGAGAGGTCGTTGTAGGGCAGCACGATCGTCTCGGCGGCCGCCGACGCCGGCACGCCGGCCGAGTCCGGCAGTCCGAAGGTCGCGACGCCGGACCCCGCGGCGGCCAGCAGCGAGTCGACGTGGCCGTGGTAGCAGCCGGCGAACTTCACCACGACGGTCCGCCCGGTGTGACCGCGCGCCAGCCGGATGGCGGTCATCGTGGCCTCGGTACCGCTGTTGACCAGGCGCACCTGGTCGGCGGCAGTGCGCGCGACGATCTCCTCGGCTAAGGCCACCTCGTTCTCCGACGGTGTCCCGAAGGAGAACCCGCGCGTCGCGGCCTCCTGGACGGCCGCGACCACGGACGGGTGAGCGTGCCCCAAGATCATCGGCCCCCACGAGCCCACGAGGTCGACATAGCGACGGCCGTCGACATCGGTCAGCCAGGGGCCGGCGGCATTGGCCATGAAGCGCGGCGTGCCCCCGACGGCGCGGAACGCCCGGACCGGTGAGTTCACGCCGCCGGGGATAACGGCCCGTGCCCGGTCGAGCAGTGTCGCCGATGCCGGGGCTTCCCGGGGATACACCGGCAGGTCGGTATGCGTCGAGCTCACCGCGGCATTCTCGCAAGCCCCCCGGTGTGGAGCCTGGGCGCGTCAGCCCTCGCGGCTCAGGGCCAGCCCCGCCTGGTCGAGATGCTCGTCGAGGTCCGCTTCGAGCTCGGCCTCGGCACAGGCCTCGGCGACAACCGCCTGGTGGATGCCGAGCGCCGCGTCGCGGACCTTGGCCATCGCGACCCCGAGGGCCGCGAACTCCTCGGGGGTCATGACGTCGAGGAGATGGCGCCGCACGCTTTCGACGTGCGCCTTGGCCATCTCGGTGAGCCGCTCCCAGCCCACGTCGGTGAGAACGAGCTCGACTCCCCGGCGGTCCGAGAGGCAGGACTGGCGCTCGACCCAGCCGCGCTTTTCCAGGCGAGCAGCGGTATGCGTGAGGCGGCTGCGGGACTGCACGACGAGGTCCGCCAGCTCCGACATCCGCAGGCGGCCGCCATCGCTCTCGCTGAGCATCGAGAGGATCTCGTACTCGGTCAGCTGCAGGCCGTGCACCTGGAGGTCGCGGTCGAGGGCCTCCTCGAGGTACCGACTCCCGCGGAGGTAGGCACGCCAGGACTCCTGCTCGCCCTCGCTCAGCCAGCGAGGTTCCTCAATCCCCACGCCCACCGGAGAGTCCTTCCTGTCAGGTCCAATCTTATGTTCGAACGGCCCTCGGACCGGCCACATTCCGGGGTTACCGCTCGTGACCCTCACGGCCGCCGGAAAGTCGCCCGCCATCGGAGCTCCTCGTCGGGGTACACGCGCTCGAGGCCAACCAGGTCGATCCCGTCGACGGCGAAAGCGTCGATCTCGCTGCGCACCAACGGCCAGGGCGGCCCCAAGGACGCGTCGCGCTGGTCCGCCGTCCCGTCCGCCCCGAAGGCGATGACGAGGAGCGTGCCGCCGGAGGCGACCAACCCAGCCACCGCGCGGATGGCGCCACTGCGCGGTGGCTCGGGGAGGGCCTGGACGTTCATGCTCTCCACCACGAGGTCGTAGGCGCCGCGCCAGCGTTCGGGCAGGTCCAGGAGGTCCGCGACCGAATACGTCACCAGGCTGTCCGGATATCGCGCTCTGGTCTGCTCGACCGCCGACCGCGAGATGTCGAACGCCGTCGTCGGATAGCCGAGGGAGGCCAGGTATTCGGCGTCTCGGCCGTAGCCCGCGCCCACGACGATGGTGCGTGCCGATGTCGGCGGGCCTTCCCGCTCGACCCATTCGACGAGCAGCGGGTTGGCCGCGGGCCGGTCCCACGGCACAACGGCGGTTCCGGCGCCCGCCGCCCGATACAGGTCCTCGAACCAGGCGGTCGGCTTTCCCGCTCGAGCGGCGGCCAGCCGTCGGGTCACCTCGTCCGGATCCACATCCATGGGCCGATTCTGCCGCCGTACCCGGAGGTTAGAGGCATACCGGAGAATGAGGCCCGTGGCGAGACGGTCGGTGCACTGGGACGGCGCTCGGATGGGGTCCCTGGTGGGCGCCGTCGGAGGACTGCTCTTCGTCCTGCTCAACGCCTGGCCGTTCGGCGACCCCTGGGCCAACGTCGTTCGGGTCGTCGGTGTCCTGTGGTTTCTGGGAGTCCTCTGGGCCATCTGGCGCATCCCTGACGACCCCGATGCGGTCCGGCCGGACGCCAGTCAGATGCAAGCGTTCTGGGTCGTCGTCGCGCTCGAGGTGGTGCTGATCATCGGTGGCACGCAGCTGGCCATCCGCGTCCTCGACACACCCAGCGCGTCGGTGCCGTGGGTGGCGACCGTGCTCGGGGTGCACTGGCTGGTGTTCCGGATGGTGTTTCGGGAAGACGTCTTTCTCTGGCTCGGCTCGTTCACCCTGACCTGCGGCCTGGTCGGCCTGCTCGTCGCCCTCACCGGCGTAGCGGGAACCGACGACCTCGCCGCCACTGCGATCACCAGCGGTCTTCTCGTCGGAGTCATCATGCTCGGGGCCGTCGGCATCGACGCCGGCCGGCGCCGTCGGCGGCTGCTCATCCGCCAAGCCAGGAAGCGGCCTCCCGGCCGTAGTAGGTAAGCACCACCTGGGCGCCGGCGCGCTTGATCGAGGTCAGCGCCTCCAGCGCACACCGGCGCCGGTCGATCCAGCCCCGCTCGGCGGCGGCCTCGATCATCGAGTACTCCCCGCTGACCTGGTATGCGGCAACCGGCACCGTGGCGATCTCTGCCGCCGCCCGCACGACGTCGAGGTTGGTGATCGCGGGCTTGACCATGACGAGATCGGCGCCCTCGTCGAGGTCGAGCTGGATCTCGCGGAGCGCCTCTATGAGGTTCGGCGGATCCTGTTGGTAGGTCGCGCGGTCGCCGACCAGCGACGACTCGACCGCCTCACGGAACGGGCCGTAGAAGCCGCTCGCATACTTCGCCGCATAAGCGAGGACGACCGTGTCGGTGAAGCCGGCCTCGTCGAGGGCGGACCGAACCACTCGGACCTGGCCGTCCATCATCCCGCTCGGCCCGACCACGTGCGTCCCGGCGCGGGCCTGGGCGACGGCCATTGACGCATACCGCTCGAGGGTCGCGTCGTTGTCTACTCGCCCGTCCGCGGTGAGCACGCCGCAGTGGCCGTGGTCCGTGAACTCGTCGAGGCACAGGTCGGACATGAC
>JBKPQA010000143.1:0-10477 GCA_046733835.1 Actinomycetota bacterium | reverse complement strand
GTGCGCTGAACCGAATACCTCCTTGACTCGACGTTCGAGTCGATTCTCGGGCACAGGCGGACCGGTTACGGTTGCGGCGTGGCCAAGAGCGCACGGACGAGCAACGTCCGACTGAACCAGCTCCGGGCGGAACAGCAGGCGGCCGAGCGGCGCCGGCGGCTCACCATCGCCATCGCCGCGGTGGCCGCGATCGTCCTCGTCGTCGCAGTGCTCATCGGCGTCGCGCTCTTCGGCCCCAAGCAGCAGGCCGTCGCGAGCGGGCCGTTGGACCCGGCGGTCTACACGACGCTGAGCACGATCCCGGCGGCGACGTTCGACCAGGTCGGTCTTGGGGAGGGCGTATCCAACCCGCCCAAGCAGATCTCCGCACCCGCGCTCACCACGGACGGCAAGCCTGGTGTTCTCTACGTCGGCGCGGAGTACTGCCCGTTCTGCGCGGCCGAACGGTGGCCCTTTGTCGTGGCCATGACCCGGTTCGGCCAGTTTGCGAACCTGCAGGCGACCTCCAGCGGAGCTCCGCCCGAGGCATACCCGAACACCGCGACCGTCAGCTTCCACGGGGCCACCTACACGAGCCAGTTCCTCGGCTTCACCGGCGTCGAGACCCAGACCAACACGAACCAGCCGCTCGACCAGCTGACCGGCGACAACAAGACGATCTTCGACACCTACAACCCGGGCGGGTCTATCCCGTTCATCGACTACGGCGGCAAGGCCACCGCCACCGGCGCGTCCGTGGACCCGTCGATCTTCGCCGGGAAGTCGCAGCAGCAGATCGCGGACGACATCGCCAACCCGTCGACCACCATCGGCAAGGCCGTGCTCGGCAGTGCCAACGTCATCAGTGCGCAGCTGTGCCGGCTGACCAACAACCAGCCGGCCGAGGTGTGCATCTCCTCTGGAGTCACTGCCGCGGCGGCCTCACTCAAGTAGCCGGCCGATGACCAGCGACACGACCACCCGCCGGCCCGAACGGGCGATCCCCGGTTGGCTCGCGCCGCTGTCGCTCACCTGGTGCGTGCTCGGCCTGGCCGTTGCCGCATACCTCACCTACGAGCACTACACCGGCAGCACCACGCTGGCCTGCCCCGCGTCCGGTGCGGTCGACTGCGCGAAGGTCACGTCGTCGGCGTGGTCGAGCATCCTCGGCATCCCCGTGGCGCCGCTCGGGCTGGTGTTCTTCGCGGTCATGTTCGTGCTCTGCCTGCCGGGCTTGCTGCGCCGCCGGTCGGTCGCGTTGGACGCGGCTCGGCTCGGGTTCTGCGGCATCGGGTTGCTCACGGCGCTGTATCTGCTGTGGGCCGAGCTATTTCAAATCCACGCGATCTGCCTCTGGTGCACCGGCGTTCACGTCCTGACGTTCCTGCTCTTCGTGACCCTTCTGTTCGGCCTGGTCCTCAGCGAGCCTGAGTCTTAGCGGGACGAGGAGCCGGCGAGGAACTCGGGCAGCAGGACGTCACGCTCGTAGCCCGTGAGCAGGTGGCCGGCCATGGGAGCGGAGCGTCGCGGGTTGGTGCCCCGCGTCGGCCCACGTCCCCGGCCAGGTGATGACGGCGAGCGCCGACGTGGGCATCGGGACGGGCTGACCCGACAGCGTGTAGACACACTCTTCGAGGCCCGGGTTGTGGCCTACGAGAACCACCGTGTCGAGGTCCGACGGCAGGTCGCGTACCACGGCCAGAAGCCGTCGGTCCGATGCTGCGTAGACACGCTCGTCAATGCGGGTCGGAGGTGCGGAGCGGAGCTCTGCGGCGACGAGCTCCCAGGTCTGCTGCGCCCTGGTGGCTGGCGACAGGACCGCCTGGTCGATGCGATCGACGTTCGCGGCCAGCCAGCGCCCGGCCTTTGGAGCTTGGCGTCGTCCGCGGTCGGCCAGCGGCCTTCGGAGATCGGCCTCCGTGCCGGACCAGTCCGACTTGGCATGCCGGAGCAGGATCAGCGTCCGTTCAGGCATGGGTCAGCGTCGCCGGAGATGGGGAGGTGCAGCGCGGGGTCATGCCAGAAGTCTGGCGCTGCCCCCGAGGGGGTCCGTCAGGAGGCGTGCCGGGCGCGGCGGTGGACCGTCGTTGACCGCCCCGAAGCCCGAGCCGGCAACAGCAGGAGCGCGCCGACCACGATGCAGACGATCTCGGCCGCGGCCGCCGCGAAGACGTAGAACCCCTCCCAGGTGCTGTGCACGCCGAGCAGGCCCACCGTGGTCGAAAGAATGAACGCGCCCAAGGTGGCGGCGCCGAAGCCGAGGGTCAGGAACGCCGGCAGCCAGTGGTGCCACCAGATCAGGAGAGCGGCGATCACCACGCCAGCGACAACATTGACCAGGAAGAGCGGCCCGACCGACTGGTTCCGCACCCCGCTGAACCACTCGATCAGGTGAACCGCCGCCGACACCAGCAACGCCGCCGCACCCACAATCCGCAATGTCATTGGTTCCTCCCAACTGCTCGGCGGCGCGATCGTCAGCGCCGCCGCACTATGGAGGACGAGCCCAGCGACCAATCGGTTCACGCGGTGTTTCCGAACCTGACGTCGGCGCTCACGTGGGCCGGCGCACGCCCCACGGAGTAACCGCTGGGCGGCGCAGCACCAGCCGGGATACGTCCCCGTCAGACGACACGGCCGCCTTCGAACGGCACTCTCCCTCTTCGAACTTCTCGCCGGTTGCCAACAGGCTGTGGTTTCGGCTGTACGCGAAGTAGATGACGAAGCCGAGGGCCATCCACACCACGAACCGGATCCACGTCTCGACGCTGAGGTTGAGCATCAGGTAGACACAGATCACGGCGGCCAGGATCGGCAGTACCGGGTTGAACGGCACCTTGAACGACCGCCTCAGGTCCGGCCGCCGACGCCGCAGGATCGGCACCGAGATCGAGACCAGCGTGAACGCTGCCAGCGTCCCGATGTTGACCATCTCCTCAAGCTTGCCGATCGGCGTCAGCGACGCGATCAGCGCGACCGCGGTGCCGATGACGACGGTCAGCAGCACGGGCGTGCCGGTGCGGTCGTTCGTGCGGCCCAGGCGGGGCGGCAGCAGATGGTCGCGCGACATCGCGAAGCTCACTCTCGTGGCACCGATGAGCAAGGTCATGACCACGGTGGTCAGGCCCGCGACCGCACCAGCGCTGATGATCGTGGCGTACCCGTCCTTGCCGACGTTGATGAACGCCGTCGCGAGCGCCGCTTTGGGGTCGATCTGGTCGTACTTCACCATGCCGGTGATGACCAGCGCCACTGCCACGTAGAGGACGGTGCAGATCACCAGGGAGCCGATGATGCCGATCGGCAGGTCCCGCTGCGGGTTCCGGGCCTCCTCGGCGGTGGTCGCGACGACGTCGAAGCCGATGTACGCGAAGAACACGATCGAGGCTCCGGCGACGATGCCCAGGATGCCGTACGTCGTCGGCGTCATGCCGAACAGCGCCTGGATCAAGGGGGTGCTCATGCCGCTGGCGGCCTCCCCGGGCTTGGCCGGCGGGATGAACGGGTCGTAGTTGGCGCTATTGATGAACCCGAGGCCGCCGAAGATGACGAACAGGACGATGAACACCTTCAACGACACGAGGACGAGGTTGACTCGCATCGACTCTTTGATGCCCCACGCGACCAGGGCGGTGAGCACCGCGACGAGGAGGAAGGCCGGCAGGTCGAAATGGCTACCGGGACCGACGCCCTCCGGCCACTCGAAGCCGAGGTTGCCCAGCAGTGTCGTGAAGTACGTCGACCACCCTTGGGCGACCACGCTGGCTCCGAGCATGAGCTCCAGGAGCAGGTCCCAGCCGATGATCCACGCGATGAGCTCACCGAGCGTCGCATACGAAAACGTGTATGCGGACCCGCTGACCGGGACGGTCGACGCGAACTCCGCGTAGCACAGAGCGGCGAGCGCACAGCACACGGCTCCGAGGATGAACGAGAGAACGATCGAGGGGCCGGCGTACTGCCCGGCCGCTCTGCCGGTGACGGTGAAGATGCCAGCACCGATGATGACGCCGACGCCGAAGACGATGAGGTCGAGGGGGCCGAGCCGCCTGTGCAGCCGGTGGTGGGAGTCCTCGGTGTGCTTGATCGAGGCCTCAACTGACTTCGTCCGAAACACACCCACGAGTCCTCCTTCGTCCGGGGGCGTTGGTGACCGGTGGCTTACCCAGGGTCACGCGAAACGGAAACGCCCGGGCATAGGCCCATCAAACGGTCAAATCGGACCACCGCACTCGTCGTAGCGTGCGGCCTGTCCGACTTCGGCGGCCCGTCGTCAGCTCGGCCGTCGGGGATGCCCGGCCGGCCAGCCGCCGTCGGGCACGGTGAGGATCTCCAGGGCGTTGCCGTCCGGGTCGTCCCAGTAGAGCCCGCGACCCCCTTCGTCACGGGCCTCGTCGACGCCCTCTTCTTGATGACCCGGGTCGGCGTAGGTGGTGATGCCCTGGTCGGCCAAGCGCTGCCGGATCTGATCGAACTCCGCGGGGGTCACCAGGAAGGCGAAGTGCTCTGCACGCGGGCGGCCGAGGGTGTCGGCGAACGCCAGCACCGCCTGGTTGCCCAGCCGGACCATCGCGAACGGGCCGTAGTCGACCGCGGGGTCGAGGTCGAGCATCTCGACGACATGGGCGGCGGCCGCACGCCGGTCCCGTACGTGCACGATGGTGTGATCGAGGTCGGCGGTCATTGGGTGCTCCCTTCCGACGCCGAGCCTACGAAGCGCCGCCGCTACAGCACACGCGGTCCGGTGCAGGCGCGCCGCGACAACCAATGGTCTGCTAGCGCTCGGGAATCAGAGCGATAGCGGACCATTGTCGGAGTGGAGAAGGGAGCTGACGTGCCCGGTGAGGGGAGGGCGCCCAGCGCCTTGTGGCATCGCCCAGGCCCTTCGAAACGACCTGTTGGGCGCGCGACGCGCCCGGAAGCCGGTTGACCGGAGAGGCCTTGAGCGCGGTTCCGGTGCGGCCGGCATGCCGTGCGGTCCGGGTTGCAGATCCTCATGTCCGAGGGACTGCTCGTGCACGAACGCAACAAGGGCATCGCCGTCCCGCCGGTGACCGAGGAGCGCGTGGACGTCAGGTGCTCCTTCCGGTTGATTCTCGAGATGGGCGCCCCTGCGGCTGGCGCTCGCGGCCGGTGCCGACTTGGGGGACGTGGCCCGCGCCGTAGAGAACCTCGAGTCGCTCACCCAGGAAACCGCCTGGCGCCACGTGATCGAGGCCCACAGCGCGGTGCACCGCGCGATCGTCGAGGCCAGCGGCAACGCGCGGTTGGTGAACGCCCATCGGTCCTGTCAGGACGAGTTGAACGTCATGCTCGCGACGATCAGAGCACACTTCTCGGCCCGGCGCGCCGGCATGCTCTTGGCGCTGCGCCGCCAGCGGGAGACCACGACCCGGCAGATTGCGTAACAATCGAGCGTCCCGGCGACGAAGGAGCGACGTGGCGACGACTCAGGACCACCACGAGGACCCTCTGCACACCGTGCGTTCCGTACCACGCCGGCTACTTCGACCAGCCGAGCTGCGGCCGCTGCTGAGGTTCCAGCGTCCGCACCTGTCGCCTCGTCGACGGAGCCTGGCGCGGGCATACACCATCGAGGACATGCGGACCATCGCGCGCCGTCGCGTTCCGCGCTCGGTGTTCGACTACGTGGATGGGGCGGCGGAGCAGGAGATCAGCCTCGGCCGGGCCCGAGCCGCCTTTGAGCGGGTGGAGTTCCACCCACGGGTGCTTCGTGACGTCTCCAGAGTCGACACGACCGCCGAGGTCCTGGGGGTGCGCTCCGCTCTGCCGCTCGTCCTCGCACCCACTGGTTTCACGCGCATGATGCACCACGAGGGCGAGATCGCCGTCGCTCGGGCGGCGGCCAGAGCGGATCTCCCCTACGTGCTGTCGACCATGGGAACCACTGACCTGGAACATGTTCGGGCCTGCGCCCCGACCGCGCGCCAATGGTTCCAGCTCTACCTCTGGAAGGACCGGGCCGCGAGCGAGGCGCTGATCGAAAGAGCGGCCAAGGCGGACTACGAGGCGCTCGTCCTGACCGTCGACACTCCGGTGGGCGGCGCGAGGATGCGCGACGTCCGGAACGGGCTGACGATCCCTCCGGCGCTGACGGCGCGAACGGTGGCCGGCATGGCGATGCGCCCGGCGTGGTGGCTGAACGTCCTGACGACCGAGCCGTTGATCTTCGCGACGATGACCAGCTTCGACGGGACCGTCGCCGAGCTCATCGCCCACATCTTCGACCCGAGCCCCACGGCCGAGGACCTCCGGTGGCTCCGGGAGCACTGGCCGCGCAAGCTCGTCGTCAAGGGAATCCAGAGTGTTGACGACGCCAGAGCAGTCGTGGACCTGGGCGCTGACGCGATCGTGGTCTCGAACCATGGTGGTCGTCAGCTCGACCGGACCGCGGCTCCGCTCGAGCTGCTGCCGCGCGTCGTCGAGGCGGTCGGTGACCGGTGCGAGGTGCTGGTCGACACGGGGGTGAGGACCGGCGCGGATCTCGCGGCCGCCCGCGCGTTAGGCGCCTCGGCGGCCATGGTGGGGCGCGCCTACCTGTACGGGCTCATGGCGGCGGGAGAGCCCGGTGTGGACCGCGCGATCGAGATCCTCGGCACCGAGTACACGCGCACGCTGCAGCTGCTCGGCGTCACCCGGTCCGACGACCTCGGAACCGAGCACGCCTCCCTGCGCTGAGCAAAGCCTCAGCGGCTAACCGCGTCCGGGCAGTGAGCTCACGCACGGCGGCCAGCGTCTCGTCGGGATGGTCGAGCTGCAGGTTGTGGGCCGCGGTCCCGATCTTCTGCAGCGCCTCCGCATCCGAGCGTTCACTGGCGCTACGCCCGTCAGCCGGTCGGCGGCGGCGAAGGTCCGTTCCAGGCAGGCACATCCTGCCGCATCATTGACGGGCGTGGGGTCGAGGAGCACCAGGCCGGCGAGGATCCCCGGATCTCGTGGGATCGGTATGACCTGAAGCGCCGGGCGGTCATGGTGTTCGACCGCGACCGCGACCGCGCCGTCGAGTCCGGCACGGCCGAGCGCCGCCGGGCTTGGGCTCTCTGACGCTCCCTAGCCTTGTTGCAGGATCCGGATGGAGTTGCCGAAGGGGTCCCGAACGCTCATGTCCGTGCCGTAGAAGTGATCGGTGGGCTCCTGGCTGAAGTCGGTGACGCCGCGCTCGCGGAGCGACTCGTACAGAGCCCGCACGTCATCGGTGATAAAGACGAGGCCACCCAGGGCCCCCTTGGTGATGAGCTCGCGGAGTTGCTCGGCGGTCGCGTCGTCGTGGAACGGCGGGCCGGGCTGCTCGAGCGAGATCTCGGTGGGCTGGTCGCCAGGAGCCCGGACGGTCAGCCACCGGTAGTCGCCCTGCTGCACGTCGTTGCCCTTGTCGAGCCCCAGCTTGCCGACGTAGAAGTCGAGCGCCTGGTCCTTGTCGAGGACATAGATCGTGGCGACGTTCAACCTGCGAATCATCTGCGTTCTCCCGCACCGTTCGAGTAGGACGAGCCGACTCTACGGAGCGGTCACCGACACACCTTCTCCAAAACTGCTCACTCTCCGACTTGCCCGACGCTGGTCCGAGGTCGCAGGGCGGCGAGCTGAACGCAGTGCGGCGCAACGATCGGGCCGTGCCCTCGCCGATAGGCGCTCGGCGCCTCTCCGACGATCACCCGAAAGGTTCGGCTGAAGGTTCCGAGGCTGGTGAAGCCGACGTCGAAACAGATGTCGGTGACGGAGCGGTCGGTCTCACGTAGCAGGAACATCGACCGCTCGACCCGGCGTCGCTGCAGGTAGCGATGGGGCGTTTCGCCGAAGACCGAACGGAAGCAGCGGCTGAAGTGCGCCGGAGAGACATGAGCCACGTCGGCGACCGTGCGCACGTCCAGAGGCTCGGCATACC
This sequence comes from Actinomycetota bacterium, assembly GCA_046733835.1. Taxonomy (GTDB): domain Bacteria; phylum Actinomycetota; class Actinomycetes; order Actinomycetales; family Dermatophilaceae; genus Lapillicoccus. The sequence goes on along the minus strand of JBKPQA010000143.1, from coordinate 2,592 downwards.
GGCGGTCCATCGCGTCGCGAGCACGCAGCAGGCGCCGGTTGAGGTCCTCGGTCTCGAAGGTCACCCGTCGCTCAGTCGTCGAACATGGCCACGACCGGCATCTCGACGGTGTCCACGCCGAGGACCGACTGCTCGTCGGGCTTGGCCGGCAGCACCTGGTCGATGTAGTCGCGGACGGCCAGCCTGATGGGGACGTCGGTGCCGGCCCGCTCCGACATGTACCACCGGTGCTCCAGCACCTCGTGGAACACCTCGGCCGGTTCCAGCTTCCCCGCGAACTCGCGCGGAACGGCGCGCACCGTCGGCTCGTAGACCGACACCAGCCAGTCGTGGGCAACGAGCTCCTCCGCCTCGTTCTGCCGGTCGGTCGCGGCGCGGTAGGAGTCGAGGTCGTTTAGCAACCGGCGAGCCTGGTTCTCCTCGACATCGAGCCCGGTCAGGCGCAGCAGGCGTCGGGAGTGGTGACCGGCGTCGACGACCTTGGGCTGGATCTGGATCGTCGTCCCATCCAGGTCGGTCGACATGGACAGCTCGTCGATGTCGAAGCCGAGGTCGTTCAGCCGCCGGATCCGCTCCTCCACCCGCCAGCGGTCGCCGGTCTCGAACCGCTCGGACTCAGTCAGGGCCGACCACAGGTCGCGATACCGGTCGAGGATGCGCACCGACACCCCGATGGGGTCGGCGACCTCCTCCAGCAGGCCGCCGGCTTCGAGGTCCATCAGCTCCCCGGCGATGTTGACGCGGGCGATCTCCAGGTCGTGCTCCCGCTGTCCGGTGCTGAGGCTGGGGCGCAGCTCCCCCGTCTCCGCGTCGACCAGGTACGCGGCGAAGGCGCCGGCATCGCGCCGGAACAGGGTGTTGGACAGCGAGACGTCGCCCCACCAGAAGCCGGCCAGGTGGAGCCGGACGAGGAGCACGGCCAGCGCGTCGATGAGCCGTTTCGAGGTGTCCGGACGAAGACTCTGGCTGTACAGGGCTCGATACGGCAGCGAGTACTGCAGGTGCCGGGTGATGAGGCACGCGTCGAGCGGCATACCCTCAGCCGTCTGCCGACCGCTCACCACCCCGAACGGTTCGACGCAAGGCAGGTCCATCCGCTCGAGGTTGCGCAGCATCGCATACTCCCGGCGAGCCAGGTCGACCTTGATCTCCTTGATGGCCAGGACGCGGTGTGACAGCCGGACGAACCGCACGGTATGCCGCGAGATGCCTCGCGGGAGCGCGGCCAGCCGGTCGGCCGGCCAGTCCTCGAGCGGGACGGACCAGGGCAGGTCGAGCAGGGCCGGATCGGGCCGGGCCGCGGTCAGCTCCAGGGGCACGTCGTCATGCTCCCATCCTCGGCACGAGACGCCAGAGGGGCGGCACCACCCGGGTGCCGCCCCTCCGATGCTGCGCCGTCAGTCGCCCATTCGTAGACCGTTATCGGCGTTGAACATGTGCAGGTGGCCCTGGCGCGGCCGAAGGTAGACCGTCTGGCCCTTCTCCGGCGGACGCCGGCCGTCCACCCGAGCGATGAACGGCTTGGCCTGCGCCTCGCTCTCGTCGAGGTCCGCGTCGACGAGGTGCGCCTTCGCCTGGCCGTAGATGTACGCGTCCGCGCCGAGCTCCTCGACGACGTCGACAGTGACCGCGAGCCCCTGGCCCGTGTCCGCGAGGTCGAGATCCTCCGGCCGCACACCGACCGTAACGTGGGAGCCGAGGTCCTTGGCGTCCTCACGGGCGATCGGGAGCACGGCGTCGCCGAACTGCACCCCACCGTCCTTGACCGGCAGGTCGAGGAGGTTCATCGCCGGCGAGCCGATGAAGCCGGCCACGAAGACGTTGTTCGGGTGTTCGTACATGTGCCGCGGGCTGTCGCACTGCTGGAGAAGACCGTCCTTGAGCACCGCGACCCGGTCACCCATGGTCATGGCCTCGACCTGGTCGTGCGTGACGTAGACCGTCGTGACGCCCAGGCGGCGCTGCAGCGACGCGATCTGGGTGCGGGTCTGGACGCGGAGCTTCGCGTCGAGGTTGGACAGCGGCTCGTCCATGAGGAACACCTGCGGGCTCCGGACGATCGCGCGACCCATGGCGACGCGTTGCCGCTGACCACCGGACAGAGCCTTCGGCTTGCGGTCGAGGTAGGGGTCGAGGTCGAGGATCTTCGAGGCTTCCTTGACCCGCTTGCTGATCTCGTCCTTGGCGACGCCGGCGATCTTGAGGGCGAAGCCCATGTTGTCGGCCACCGTCATGTGCGGGTAGAGCGCGTAGTTCTGGAAGACCATGGCGACGTCGCGGTCCTTGGGGGACAGGTGGGTGACGTCGCGGTCGCCGATGAGGATGCGGCCGCCGTTGACCTCCTCGAGGCCGGCCAGCATGCGCAGTGAGGTGGACTTGCCACACCCGGAGGGTCCGACAAGGACGAGGAACTCCCCGTCGGCGATGTCGATGTTGAGCTTGTCGACGCTCGGAATGGGGTTCCCCGGGTATTGCCGGGTGGCCTCGTCGAAGGTCACGGTAGCCATATTCAGGACTCCTTCACCGGCAGGAACGTGCCGGACGATCCGTTGTAAAGGGTGCAACGCCACCGAGCACGTCCTCGATGACCTT
>JBKPQA010000142.1:0-9534 GCA_046733835.1 Actinomycetota bacterium | reverse complement strand
GACGCCTCGGCGAACTGCTCTGGTGAGCTGCCGTGCGCGTCGAGCACCGCGAGCGCGTCCCGGCCCCAGTCGGGGACGGTCGTCGCGGTGTAGCGGTCCGCGGGCACGTAGACGGTGTGAACCGGCTGGCGGACGCCGCGGTCACCCGGGTACTGCTCGGCGAGGGCGGCGTCGGCCGCGGCGAGCTGCTCGTCGAGGGTGTCGGCGAGGTTGCTGACGTCGGCCGGCTGTTCCCCCAACAGCAGGCGTTCGGTCATGCCGACGCCGCCTCGTACGCGGGAAGCGTGAGGAAGTCCACGTAGTCGTCGGCGAGGGCCACCTGCTCCAGCACCGTGAACGCGGTGTCGAAGTTGCTCTGGGCGTACTTGTCGCCGAGCTCCTGTTCGAGCTTCGAGCGCTCCTGCGCCATGACCTCGCGGACCAGGTCCTTGGTGACCGGGGTCCCGTCGTCGAGTGTCGAGCCGTTGTGCACCCACTGCCAGATCTGCGAACGCGAGATCTCGGCCGTGGCGGCGTCCTCCATGAGGTTGTGGATGCCGACGGCGCCGAGCCCCCCGAGCCAGGCCTCGAGGTAGCGGGCGCCGATGTCGACGTTGCTCTCCAGGCCCTGACGGGTGATCTGGCCCTCGGCGGAGGCAATGTTCAGGAGGTCCTGGGCGGTCACATGGACGTCGTGGCGGAGGACGTCAAGCTGGTTGGGCTTGTCGCCGAGGACGGAGTCGAACACCTCCTGGCAGACCGGGACGAGGTCAGGGTGCGCCACCCACGAGCCGTCGAAGCCCTGGCTGGCCTCCCGCTGCTTGTCCTCGCGGACCTTGGCGAAGGCCCGCTCGTTGGCCTCCTTGTCCTTGCGGCTGGGGATGAACGCCGCCATCCCGCCGATGGCGAAGGCGCCTCGCCGGTGGCAGGTCTTCACGAGCAGCTCGGCGTAGGCGCGCATGAACGGCGTCGGCATGCCGATGGTGCCCCGGTCCGGGAGGACGAACTCGGGACCGCTGTCGCGGAAGTACTTGATGATGCTGAACAGGTAGTCCCAGCGGCCGGCGTTGAGGCCGGAGGCGTGGTCGCGGAGCTCGTAGAGGATCTCGTCCATCTCGAACGCCGCCGGGATGGTCTCGATGAGGACGGTGGCTCGCACGGTGCCGTACGGGATACCGAGCCGCTCCTCCGCGAAGCTGAACACGTCGTTCCAGAGCCGGGCCTCGAGGTGGCTCTCGGTCTTGGGCAGGTAGAAGTACGGCCCGCTGCCGCGGTCGAGGAGCTCCTGCGCGTTGTGGAAGAAGTACAGACCGAAGTCGACGAAAGCGCCGACGACGGGCGCGCCGTCCACGAGAAGGTACTTCTCGTCGAAATGCCAGCCGCGGGGGCGCACGACGATGGTGGACAGGCGCTGGTCGGTACGCAGCGCATACTCCTTGCCCTGCTCGTTCGTAAACGTGATGGTGCGCCGGATCGCGTCGCGGAGGTTGACCTGGCCGCCGATCACGTTGCGCCAGTGCGGAGTACTGGCGTCCTCCAGGTCGGCGAGCCACACGCGGGCGCCCGAGTTGAGAGCGTTGATCGTCATCTTCCGGTCGGTCGGTCCAGTCATCTCGACGCGACGGTCGACGAGGTCGTCGGGCGCGGGAGCGACTCGCCAGTCGCCCTCGCGGACCTCCTTGGTCTCCGGGAGGAAGTCGAGCTTGCCGCTGCGCGCGACGTCCTCGCGGCGGGTCTTGCGGGCGGCGAGCAGCTCGTTCCGTCGCGCGCCGAACTGACGCTGCAAGGCGGCGACGAAGTCAAGAGCCTCATCGGTGAGGATGTCTTCCTGCCCGTCGACGGGCGCTCCGGTGACCTCGACCTGTTGTTGCCTGGACTCAGCGGGCACTGGTCGCTCCTTCCCTGGCGGCGTGCGGTTGGTAGGCGGGGACCGTCTCCTCGGTCGGCGCGCTGGCCTCCGCCGCGGCCGGGGTGGCGTTGCCCTGCTCGGTCGCCGCCTCACGGACCGCGTGGGCCACGGCGGGGGCGACGGCCGGGTCGAAGACCGACGGGACGATGTAGCTGCTATTGAGCTCGGCCTCGTGGACGCAGCCGGCGATGGCGCTCGCCGCGGCGAGCATGACCTCCTGGGTGATCTCGTGCGCGCCGGCGTCGAGCATGCCGCGGAAGAAGCCGGGGAACGCCAGGACGTTGTTGATCTGGTTCGGGAAGTCCGAGCGGCCGGTCGCGACGACGGCGGCGGTCTTGCCCGCCTCCAGGGGGTCGACCTCGGGGTCGGGATTGGCGAGGGCGAAGACGACGGCGCCGGGTGCCATGGTCGCGATGTCGTCACCGGTGAGCAGCCGCGGCGCGGAGACGCCGATGAACACATCCGCGCCGGCAAGGACCTCGGCCAGGGTGCCGGTCTGGCCGTCGGCGTTGGTGTTCTCGGCGATCCAGCGGCGGGCCGGCTCCTGGTGCTCCTGGCCGGAGTGGAGGGCGCCTTTTCGGTCACAGGCGACGATGTGTCCGACGCCCTGCGCGTGCAGCAGCGTGATGATGGCGTGCCCGGCGGCACCGACGCCGCTGATGACGACGCGGACGTCCTCGATCCGCTTGCCGACCACCTTGAGGGCGTTCGTGAGGGCTGCGAGAACGACGATGGCGGTGCCGTGCTGGTCGTCGTGGAAGACGGGGATGTCGAGCTCCGCGCGCAGCCGCTCCTCGATCTCGAAGCAGCGCGGCGCGGCGATGTCCTCGAGGTTGATTCCCCCGTAGACGGGGGCGAGGAGCTTGACGGTGCGGATGATCTCCTCGGTGTCCTGGGTGTCGAGGCATACCGGCCAGGCGCTCACGCCGGCGAACTGCTTGAACAGCGCCGCCTTGCCCTCCATCACCGGCAGCGCCGCCGCCGGGCCGATGTTGCCCAACCCGAGCACCGCGGACCCGTCGGTCACGACAGCGACGGTGTTGCGCTTGATGGTCAGCCGACGGACGTCCTCGGGGTTCTTGGCGATGGCCAGGCAGACCCGGGCAACGCCCGGGGTGTAGGCACGGGAGAGGTCATCGCGGTTCTTGAGGGGCACCCGCGGGTTGACCTCGAGCTTGCCGCCGAGGTGCATGAGGAACGTCCGGTCGCTGACCTTGCGCACGGTGACGCCGGGGACCTGAGCGAGCTCGTCGACGATGGCGTCGGCGTGCTCGGCGTCGGAGGCGTTGCACGTGACGTCCACGACGAGGCGGTCGGCGTGGGACTCCACGACGTCGAGCGCCGTCAGCGCTCCGTGGGCACTGCTCACCGCCGCGACCAGGCCGCTGGTGGCTCCCGAGGAGGAGGGGGTCTCCACGCGAACCGTTATTGCGTAGCCAGGACTGGGTGTCGCCATCGCTGCTCCCTTGCACCGAGTTTTCGTATCGCGGATACTATTGTCTGTCTAGCGGAATTTCAACTCTTTGTTGATGTGATCGCCCGGCGACCGCCCGACGCACGACCTAGCATTTCGGCATACGGAAAATTTGGGAAGCAGCCCTCGAGGAGGAACCCGATGACGGCGTCAGCTGCGGCCAGCCCCGGCCGGGACGCCCTAGCGGTGGACAAGGGCGCGACGCGCTCCGGCACGGTGCAGTCCATCGAGCGCGCCTTCGGACTGCTCGAGACCATGGCGGACCACGGCGGGACGATGGGCTTGTCCCAGCTGGCCGCAGAGTCCGGGCTCCCGCTGCCGACCATCCACCGGTTGCTGCGCACGCTGGTCGACCTGGGGTATCTGCGCCAGGACGCCAGCCGCCAGTACGTGCTCGCCCCGCGGCTCATCCGGCTGGGCGAGAGCTCCGGCGCCATGCTCAGCGTCTGGGCCAAGCCTCATCTCGACCGCCTCGTCGCCGAGCTGGGTGAGTCGGCCAACCTTGCCATGCTCGACGGCGACGAGATCGTCTATGTCGCGCAGGCCCAGTCGCGCCGGTCCATGCGGATGTTCACCGAGGTGGGCCGGCGGGTGCTTCCGCACTGCACTGCGGTCGGCAAGGCGATCCTGGCGGAGTTGCCGGAGGAGCAGGTGCAGGACCTGCTGCGCCGGACGGGGATGCCGGAGCACACCGAGCACACCATCACCGACCCGGAGGCCTTCGCCAAGGCCCTTCTCTGGGTCGTCGAGCACGGCTACGCGATCGACGACCAGGAGCAGGAGCACGGGGTGCGGTGTGTCGCGGTCGCCGTTCCCAACGCGCCGACACGGCTCGGCCTGTCGGTCAGCGGTCCGGCCACCCGGATGACGCCCGCCGTCGTCGAGCAGGCGGTGCCGATGCTCCGCGAAGCCGCCGCCAGCCTGTCCCGCGACCTCGCCTGACGGCGCCAAAGGGGGCTTCCCGCTAGGTCTTGGGGGCCACCGCCTTGACGGAGTCGACGACGGCGTCGGGGCGCTCGACGTGGATCAGTGGGTCGCGTCCGGGACGGTCACGGTCGTCGCCCCCGGAATGCTCGCCGCGAACTGCGTCCGCGCCTGGTCCTGCACGCCGGAGACGTCCTTGAGCAGCGCCTGTGCCTTCGGGTCGGACATCTGCTGCTCCTTGCCGGCGAAGAGCAACGTCGTGGGAACCGGCCGTAGCGCCGGTGCCGCGTCGAGGGTCCGGAGGATCTCGTCGAGGTCGTACTGTTCGCTGACCGCTGACGTACCCGGTGATCTGGCTGGGCGCCCTGAGCGACGCCCCGAAGAGGGCTTGCGACTCCGGCGCCAGCATGGAGAGCAAAGGCGGAGGTGTCGGTCGACCAGGACCATTCCGGCAATCTGTCCGGATACATCCGGGCGTAGAGCAGGGCGAACGGCCCACCGATCGAGTGGCCGACGAGCAGGTACGGACGGGGACCCCCGCCGCAGCCAGGAGGTCGTGCCACTCCGTGACCAACGCGGTGGAGGTCCGCGGCTGCGACACCGGGTCACTGCGGCCCGGTTGCGGGCCGGCCAACGGGGGGCCGTTCGCGTCGACCGTGAGCACCGACCAGGGCCGGTCGTAGACGCAGACGCGGTTGGTCGTGGCGAGGCCCTTGGCCACCGCCGGCGGCTGCGCCGTCGTCGCGCTCCAGATGTCGCCGCCGTTGCCGTACCCGGACTGGAGCACGACAGTAGGAGAGCCGCGGCCGTGGCACTCGAGGTAGAGCTGCCGGCCACCTACGGTGACCTTCCGGCGACGTCACCGCTCGCCGCGGAGGGGCTGGTCGCGGCCGCCGTGGTCGCCCCAGCTGCGCTCGCCGGCGACGAACAGGCCCCAACCGCCGCCACCAGCACGGCGAAAGGCCACCGATCGACCTCGTCCGGCGCGGCATGCCGTCATGGTGCGGGAGCTCGACCCCGTCCGGTCACATTTGTTCGGGTGATTCCACCCCGAGGAGTCCGAGCCCCTCGACGAGCACCGCGAGAGTCAGCGCGCAGAGAGCCAGTCGAGACTCGCGCAGCTCGTCGCTCTCCGCTTTGAGTACCGGGTGGTGCTCGTAGAACGTCGAGAACGTCTGCGCCAGGTCGAAGAGGTATGCGGCGAGCCGGTGTGGCTCCAGCGCGTCACCCACGTGAGCCACGATTGAGCCGAACTCCAGCAGGGCGAGGGCCAGCTCGCGCTCGCCGCCGTCCCGGACCGCAACTCGACGGCGCTGGCCGCCGGCGCCTGCGGTCGCTGGGTCAAGACCCGCGTTCCGGAAGATCGAACGGACCCGCGCCGCCGCATACTGCAAGTAGGGGCCGGTGTTGCCCGTGAGCGAGACCATCCGGTCGAGGTCGAAGACGTACTCGCTGTCGTGCGCGACAGACAGATCGGCGTACTTGACCGCCCCGATGCCGATCTGGGGCGCGATGGCAGCGCGGACCTCCTCGGGCAGGTCTGGGCGAGCCTCGTCGAGTACGCCGCGGGCGGCCGCGATCGCCTCGTCGAGCAGTCCGCTCAGCCGTGGGGTCTCCCCCGATCGGGTGCGCAGCAGCTTCCGGTCCTTGCCGAGGACGTTGCCGATATGGACGTGGATCGCCTGGACGTCGTCGGGGAGCCAGCCGGCGAGCCGCGCGGTCTTCCACACCATCTGGAAGTGCAGCGCCTGGGTGGCCCCGACCACGTAGATGATGCGGCCGCCGCGCAGCTGGTTGGCGCGGTAGCGGATGGTCGCGAGATCAGTGACGCCGTACCCGTACCCGCCGTCGGACTTGCGGATGATCAGAGGGACCGGCTTGCCCTCGCGCCCGGTGTACCCGTCGAGGAAGACACAGAGCGCACCCTCGCTGATCCTCGCGATGCCCTTCGCCTCGAGCTCGTCGCAGATCGCCGCCAGCTCGGCGTTGTAGCGGGACTCACCGTAGAGGTCGGCCTCCGTCAGCGTCACGCCGAGGATGCGGTAGGCCCGGCCGAGGTAGTGCTTCGACAGCTCGACCACCTCCGCCCAGAGCCGCAGCGTTTCGGGATCGCCGGCCTGCAGCGCCACCACTCGGGCGCGGGCCCGGGCGGCGAAGGCTGGGTCGCGGTCAAAGTCGGCCCGGGCCGCCTGGTAGAAGGCGTTCGGGTTGGACTCGAGCAGGGCCGCCTCCTCGGAACCCTCGCCCGCGTCGAGGAGGTGCTCGATGAGCATCCCGAACGGCGTGCCCCAGTCGCCGATGTGGTTCTGGCGGATGACGTTGTGGCCGAGCTTCTCCAGGGTGCGGGCCAGCGCGTCGCCGACCACCGTCGTGCGTAGGTGGCCGACGTGCATTTCCTTGGCGAGGTTGGGTGAGGAGTAGTCGATGGGGATGTGCTGGCGGGGTTGGAGCGGTATGCCGAGTCGCGCGTCAGCGGCCATCGCCTCGACCGCGGTCGCCAACCAGCGGTCCGAGAGGGTGATGTTCAGGAAACCCGGACCGCTCACCTCTACCGACTCGGCGATCCCGTCGAGGTCCAGCTGCGCGGTCACCTTGGCCGCGACGTCCCGCGGCGGCATCCCCACCTTCTTCGCGAGGGCCAGCGGCGCGTTGACCTGCAGATCGGCGAACTGCGAAGGTCGCAACACCGGGTCGGCGTGCCGCAGCTCCGGGTAGTCCTCGCCGAACGCCGCGGCGATGGCCGCAGTGACCCGCGGCGCGAGGACGTCAGCGGGGGACGGCATGGCCACAAGGCTATGGGGACCCACCCATTCGGAGGATTCCGGGGTCGCGCTCCCTCGGCGAGACTCGACGCATGAATGACCGCTGGTCGCTGCCTCAGGCGTCGCCCGCCTTGGGCAGCTCCGGCGAGCCGGCCAAGCCCCTGGTGCTCGGGGAGCCCGCGGCTCCCCTTCCCGGGCATATGCCACCGGACATCGCTACGCACTTCCCACACGGCACCGACGCCGGCTGGCGGCCGGACCCTAACGTGGCCGGCCAGCTGCGGCTCTGGGACGGTCGGCACTGGACGGAGCACGTGCGGCCGCTGGACCCTGAAGCGGAGGCCCGCAAGGCGGCTCCGCCGATCCGCACCAACGAAGGCGTCCGGGCCTGGGCGCTCATCGCCCAGCTTCTGCTCGCCCTCAAGATCCTCGCGTCGTGCACGGCCCTGCTATGGGGCATCGTCACCCTGAACAGCATCGAGATCTGGAGCCTCCAGCCGGGCGACTTCCACGGGGACGAGGCACGAGCCGTGCTCCGCACGATGATCCTCATCTTCATCGCCCTGCTCGGCGTGTGGTTGTTCTCCGCGATCTTCCAGCTGATCTGGGTTGTCGTGGCGCGCAACGACCAGCATATGAACCGGGCGCTCCTGCGCGGGTCGCTGGTCGGGACGATCGTCGGCTGGTTCGTGCCGCTCATCCGGTTTCGCGTTGTGTGGCGGACCCTCACCGACCTCTGGCAGGGCTCGGATCCACGACGGATCGGCCACGGGCCGACAACCGCGTCCCGTGCCGCCCCGCCGCTGGTCATCGCCTATTTCGTGCTGATGCTGCTCCGGGGCACGACCATCTTCGCGCCGAGCCTCGTTCTCTCGTTGGCATTGCTGCGGGTTCAAGAGGCGCTGGGCACGGTCGACCATCTCCGCGACGCTGTGTTCCTCTTCATCGCCATGACGGCACTCGACGTCGCCGCCACCGTCTGCCTGATCCTCATCATTACGAGGGTCACCGACAACCTCCGCGGGCGTTCACCCGTCCCCGGGACAACGACCCCCAAGCCACTCGGCGCTCAGTTCACGCGCATGTGAGGTCTCGGCGGTCGATCGGGGGACACCGGCGCGGCATACCAAAGCAGGGGGAGGGTATGCCGCGCCGGTGGCATGGGGGGCCGGCCGCCAGCGTGCTATCGCTGGGTGGCCAGGCCGAGGTCCGCCACCGACTTGTCGCGCATCTCGACCTTGCGGACCTTGCCGGTGACGGTCATCGGGAACTCGTCGACGATCTGGACGTAGCGCGGGATCTTGTAGTGTGCCAGCTTGCCGGTGGCGAACTCGCGGACGGCCTCGGGGGTTAGGGGTTCGGCGCCCTCGCGCATCCGGATCCAGGCGCAGAGCTCCTCGCCGTACCGCTCGTCCGGGACGCCGATCACCTGGGCGTCGATGATGTCGGGATGGGTGTAGAGGAACTCCTCGATCTCGCGCGGGTAGATGTTCTCCCCGCCGCGGATGACCATGTCCTTGATCCGGCCGGTGATCTCGACGTACCCGTCCTCGCCCATCACCGCGATGTCACCGGTGTGCATCCAGCCGTCCTGGAGGACCTCGTCCGTCTTGTCCGGCTGCTCCCAGTAGCCGAGCATCACCGAGTAGCCCTTGGTGCAGAACTCGCCCGGCTCACCCCGCGGCAGCGTCTCGCCGCTGACCGGGTCGATGACCTTGATCTCCAGGTGCGGACCGACTCGGCCGACGGTGCCCACCTTGTGCTCGAAGGAGTCGTCGGTGCGCGTCTGCGTCGACACGGGTGACGTCTCCGTCATGCCGTAGCAGATCGTCATCTCCTCGATGCCCGAGGCGATGACCTTCTTCATCAGCTCGGCCGGACACGGCGAGCCGGCCATGATCCCGGTACGGATGCTCGACACGTTGTAGTCCGTGAAGTTGGGCAGCGACCACTCGGCGATGAACATCGTCGGCACGCCGTAGAGCGACGTCGCCCTCTCGTCCTGGCAGGTTTGCAACGTCTTCGCCGGGTCGAACCCGGGAGCCGGGATGAGCATGGCGGCACCGTGCGTGGAGCAGGCCAGGTTGCCCATGACCATCCCGAAGCAGTGGTAGAAGGGCACCGGAATGCAGACCCTGTCCTCCTCGGTGTAACGGCACAGCTCGCCGACGAAGTACCCGTTGTTGAGGATGTTCCGGTGGCTCAGGGTCGCGCCCTTCGGGAATCCCGTTGTACCCGAGGTGTACTGGATGTTGATCGCGTCATCGTTGTCGAGGCTCGCCTGGATCTCGGCGAGGCGGTCCGGTGTCACCCGCTCCGCGCCGGCCAACAGGTCCCGCCAGCTGTCCGTGCCGATCAGGACAACCTGCTCCAGGCCCGGTAGCTCGTCCCGGACTTCCTCGATCATCGCGGCGTAGTCGCTGGTCTTGAACGACGTCGCCGCCACGATCATCCGGATGCCCGCCTGGCCCAGCACGTACTTCAGC
>JBKPQA010000141.1:0-4231 GCA_046733835.1 Actinomycetota bacterium | reverse complement strand
GGGCAGCGACGTCTGGCTCGCCGCCAAGGCCACGGAGACCATCGCCTACCCGGAGACTGGCGGTGGATCCGCATACGGCTCAGTCGATCTTGAACGCTGACAGCACCCGGTTGAACGAGGCCGTCACGCCGTACTCGGACGCGACCTTGCTGAGCAGCCGCGCGTCGGCGACCTCCGTGGGGATGGCGAGATCGGCCTTGGGAAGCGGCGCGTCGCGGGCGACCCTCACCACCAGGGGAGCGACGTCGAGGTATGCGGACGCCGCTTCGAGCCGCTTGCGCAGGGCGCCCCTGATGCCTTTGTCACCGCCGTCGATCGCGGCACGGAGCCCCGCCAGGTCGCCGTAGGCGCGGATCAGCTGGGCGGCGGTCTTCTCACCGATGCCGGCCACGCCGGGCAGCCCGTCGCTGGTATCGCCGCGCAGGATCGACATGTCGGCGTAGGCGTCGCCGTTGGTCACCGCGTATTTGTCACGCAGGTAGGCCTCGTCGACGACGTCGGCGTTACGGACGCCGCCGCGGGCGGTGTAGATGACCCGGACCTCGTTGGCGTCGTCGACCAGCTGGAACAGGTCACGGTCGCCGGTGACGACGTCGACCGGACGAACGCCGCGCGACGCCGTGGCGAGTGTCCCCATGACGTCGTCGGCCTCGAACCCGTCCGAGCCCAGCCGGGTGATGCCCAGCGCGGTGAGCGCATCGACGATGACCGGGATCTGCGCCTCGAGCGGATCCGGAACTTCCTCCTGCCACTCGTCGGGGGCAATCTGTTCGGCGACGCGATGCGCCTTGTACGACGGGATCGCCTCGACCCGGAACGCCGGCCGCCAGTCGTTGTCCCAGCAAGCGACGAGGTGAGTAGGTCGGTAGGCGGTGACGAGCGACGCGATCATGTCGAGGAACCCGCGAATCGCGTTGTTGCCGGGCGCGTTCGGGTCGCTCCGCTCGTCCGGGACGCCGAAGAACGCCCGAAAGTAGAGGCTGGCCGAGTCGAGGAGCATGAGGCGTTCGCCGGACTGGCCACGTTGCGCGGGCATGGCCGGGAGCCTACGTGGGGCGCGACCCGATCTGGGAGGCGAGCGCCACCCCGGCCAAGAAGGTGAGGACGGTGACGACGGTCCCCATCAGCGGCCAGACCCACGTGCTGCGTTGCCGCCGGCTGTCGACGACGGTTCCGACCGTGGCCCCGACTAGCGCCACGCCGACGCCACCCCAGGCCACGATGTTCCGTAGGCGAGCCAGTCGGTGTCGCACGGGCCTCCCGCGGCTTGACACCAATCGGACGCCATCGTCGCTGTGGGCTGTCCCATGGTGTTGCCGAGTCTAGGAAGCACGACGCTCAGGCAACCCAACTTTCGCGAGCTTGCGGCCGTTAGCCTGTCGCCGTGGAGCGCCTCGACCGTCAGCTCGTCGACCTGCTGGCAGCCGACGGCCGGATGAGCTTCACCGACCTGGGCAAGGCCACCGGGCTGTCGACGTCGGCGGTCCATCAACGCGTGCGTCGGCTCGAGGAGCGCGGGGTCATCACCGGATACCACGCCGCGGTCGACCCCGAGGCGCTCGGTCTTTCCCTCACCGCGCTGATCTCGGTATTGCCGCTGGACCCGGCGGCGCCCGACGACGTCCCGCAGCGGCTTACCGACATCACCGAGATCGAGGCCTGCCACTCCGTGGCGGGGGAGGAGAGCTACGTCCTCAAGGTCCGGGTGGCGACGCCGAGCGCCCTAGAGGACCTTTTGGCCCGGATCCGCTCGGCTGCCAACGTCCGCACGCGGACGACGGTGGTCCTCTCGACGCCGTGGGAGGACCGCCACACGTCGGCGCCCGGTTCCGACTGACTAGCTCACCGCGTCGATCAGGGTGATAACGGCCGGAAATCCGACCCTTTTCACCACGACCGGCCAACGTGCCAGCTCAGCCCGCCTGAGTGACCGCCAGGTCGCGGCTGGCCTTCGCCCGGGCCGCCGCGACCTCATCGAGCGCTCGGAGGTCGGCGCGCGACCGCCACCACTCCTGGCCGGAGGCCGGCAGGGTGTCGATCGGGTCGTAGTACACGTAGTCGCGCGACAGCGCCGCGTCGTCACCGCTCTCGATGGAGGTGCGATAGTTCTTGCGCCAGTAAGAGATTCCGCGCTCGGTGTCGTACGACTCCACCTGGTGGACCCACCGCTTGCCGACGAAGGGGACGTCGCACACGATCCGCGGCGTGGCAAACCCCGGCAGCCAGCCCATGATCGCGTGCTGCAGCTCCTGCGCGTGCTTCAGGGAGACCCGCCAGTGCTCGCTGAACGGGATCATGTCGCACATGTAGAAGTAGTACGGCGTGATCGACGCGTCGTCGGACAGCGCGAAGCAGAGGTCGAGGAGCTGCTCTGGCGAGTCGTTGACGCCCCGCATCAGGACGCCCTGGTTCCGGACGTCACGAACGCCCGCCGACAGCATCGCCCGCGCGGCCGACGCCACCAGCGGCGTCACCGACTGCGCGGAGTTCACGTGCGTGTGGATCGCCAGCGAGACTCCTCGCGACCGCGCCTTGTCCGCCACCCGGCCCACGCCCTCGACGACGTCCGGAGCCAGCCAGTGCTGAGGCAGGCCCATGAGCGCCTTGGTGGCCAACCGGACGTCCCGGATGCTCTCGATGTCGAGGAGCCGGTCGAGGAAGGCCTCGAGGTTCTTCCACGGCATGTTGGCCACGTCGCCCCCGGACACGACGACGTCGCGGACCGTGGGCGTCGTCGACAGGTAGGCGAGCATTGCCGCATACCGGTCGACGGGCTTGCCGGCCAGCTTGAGCTTGGTGACCTGCGGGGTCGAGTTGCCGACAAGGTCCATGCGGGTGCAGTGGCCGCAGTACTGCGGGCAGGTCGGCAGGAGCTCGGCCAGCACCTTCGTCGGGTACCGGTGCGTCAGCCCCTCGGCCACCCACATGTCGTGCTCGTGGAGACTGTCGCGCGTCGCGTTCGGGTGCGAAGGCCAGTCGGAGCGCCGGTCGGAGTACACCGGCAGCATGTAGCGCCGGACCGGGTCGGCGTAGAAGGCGGTCGTGTATGCGGCGCCAGCGGCCGGCCCCAAGTCGGCCACCGACGGCACCATGGTGTTGAGCATCTGGGGCGGGAGCAGCATCGACATCGTGGCCCGCTCCGCTTGGTCGCGCTCGAGGTCGGCGTAGAAGTCGTCGGTCAGGAGATCGCCCATGACGTCGTGGAGCTGGCGCACGTTCTTGACACAGTGCGCGCGCTGCCACTGCACGTCGGCCCATTCCGCCGGGCTGACCTGCGCCCAGCCCGGGAGCCGCGTCCAGTCCGGCTCGATGAGCTCGCGCTGCCGATAGGCGTAGGGCTGCTCGGGCAGCGTCATCACGGCGGTCACGGGTGGAAGGATACGGGAGAACGTCCTCGGGATACGACACAAGGCCGGAGATCCTTCGGCGTGTCGCAATGAAGACAGGAGAATCTGTGGCTAGCCTTCCTCCCTCGCCGCTCGGGCTACACCGAGTCCTCGACCCCGAGGACGTGCTCCCCCAAGCGGCCCGGCGTCTCGACGCCAGGCCGGAGATCTGGCCCGATGAGGTCCGCATTGCCGTCGAGACGCTGAACCTGGACGCCGCGTCCTACCGCCAGCTCGCCGAGAAGCACCATGGCGACGGTGCGGCCATCCGCGCCGAGGTTCTCGAGATCATCCGGACGAGGGGCAAGATGCAGAACCCTGTGACCGGTTCAGGAGGCATGCTCGTCGGGACCGTCGCTGAGGTCGGACCGGAAAGCTCGCTCGGGCTCCGAGCGGGGGACCGGGTCGCGTCACTCGTGTCCCTGTCGCTGACGCCGTTGGCGATCACCGACGGACTCGCGCGGTGGGACGGTGGCAGCGAACAGGTACCCGCCGAGGGCCACGCCATCCTCTTCGGACGGTCGATCGCAGCGGTCCTGCCCGATGATCTCGACGCTCAGCTCGCCCTCATGGCCATGGATGTCTGCGGCGCGCCCGCGCTGGTGCGTCGAGTCGTGGACCGGTACGCGACCAGCGGGAACGATGACGATTCCCTACGCCAGAACGACGCCAACCGTCGACGATCGCGCCGTTATGGAGGGTCATCCGGGGGCCCGAGGGTATGCGTGCTCGGCGCGGCCGGGAAGTCGGGGTCGCTCTCACTGGCCGCGGCCCGAGACGCCGGAGCGACACGGACCATCGGCGTTGTCCCGAACGAGCGCGAGGCCGGGGTGTTGCGCGCGTCG
>JBKPQA010000140.1:0-6651 GCA_046733835.1 Actinomycetota bacterium | reverse complement strand
ACGGCGTCGTGTGCGGCCGTTGTGCTCTTCGTAGCGTCACGTCAACGTCTCGCTTAGTCAACCGCTGCAGTCGTCAACCGGCTGAACAACAACGGACACACCGGGATCCGGGTCGAACAGCAGCCCAGCGCCCCGACACGGACCCTTCCCGGCAGTACCACGCCCCGCTGGAGTTGCTTGAGATCGACCTCACTGCTCGAGCTGGCCGGCCGGGTGAGCGCCCATCTACGACCCGACCGGCCAGGTCTATGATCGACCGGCTTCGCCGGCCGCCTCGCCGAGCTCGAGATTCAGCGAGTGACAGAGCGGCGCCGGCCGACCCGGCTCCAGATGAGCAGCACGATGACGGCGCCGATGATCGAACCGAGGATCCCGGCGGGCTGCAGGAAGCCGTCCTCGGCGTCCTTGTGGAAGAGGAGGTAGCCCAGGAACCCGCCCACGAACGACCCGACGATGCCCAGCACGATGGTCATGACGATGGACATGTCCTGGCGGCCCGGGACGATCAGCCGCGCGAGAGCGCCGGCGATGAGGCCGACGACGATCATGGTGACGATCAGTCCAAGCATGGTGATGGCCTTTCAGCGGCGGACCAACCCATGTGGCGGGTCCCTCACGCCTCACCACATCACCCCTTAAGGGGGGTGTGGTACACCCCTAAGGGGGTTTAACGTCGACAGCGTGCCGCCTCGCCCCACATTGACCCGGCCTGTGTCCGTAGCCATCGTCGACGACTACGACGTCGTGGTCATGGGAGTAGCAAACATCCTGGAGCAGTACCGGGACCAGGTCGTCGTCGCAGAGCTTGACGCCAACACGCCAGTCGATGAGGTCGTCGACATCGTTCTCTACGACTCCTATGCCCAGCCGGAGTCCGATCACGATGAGATCAGCGTCCTGGTCAAGAACCCCAACGCTCGACGAGTGGTCGTCTACACATGGAACTTCGGGTCCGACCTCGTCGAAAGTGCCCTGCACCAAGGCGTCAGCGGCTACCTGTCCAAGGCGTTACCGGCCCGCGAGCTGGTCGCCGCGCTGTGCGCCATCCACGCCGGTGATGTGGTGGTGAGTGACCCGCCTGGCCGCTCACGCGCTGTCGCCGGCCTGGACTGGCCGGGCCGCGAGGAAGGCCTCTCCGACCGCGAGTCCGAGGTCCTCGCGCTCATCACTCAGGGTATGAGCAACGCCGACGTGGCCCGGTTGACCTACCTGAGCCCCAATACCGTGAAGTCCTACATCCGCTCCATCTACCGCAAGATCGGCGTCGCCAGCCGCACGCAAGCGGTGCTGTGGGGGATACGCAACGGGTTCGCGCCGGACCGGCACCGGATCGACCACTGGCGTGGCGGACCATAGCCAGGATCCGCTTCAGGACGAAGGAGCAGTAGGCGGCAGTGACGGGTCGTCGCGGCGGTGCAGCCCTCTGGTTTCAGCCGTCGTTGTCGAAGGCGACGACGACGATCTCTCAAGTTTCCCTATGCCTCAGGCAGATTCGAGGCGGTCAGCACCGGGCCGCTTGGTCCGCTGCTCCCTCCTGAGCCACGTCTGGTAGGGCTGCATCTCGTACAGGTTCACCCGTGGATGCGAGTCGCCGTACTCCAAGGCGTCCTCCGTCGCCTCCGAGACGGTCCGGTCGGCCTCCATCGCGCGCAGCATGAGGAACTGGAACCGCGTGATGGGCCTTGTCGAGTATCGGCGGGCGATCGCTGATCGAGTTGCCCGAGCCATGAGGACCCTCCAACAACCGAACATCCGCCCGCTGTTCGACGGCGTCGTCCTTTGAGGGTAAGTCCTTCCACATGTTTTCGCACTGGTCGAACCGGTTCACTAGCCTCGCGGGGGGCGTCGGGACGCCGCCTTCCGATGTCGGCAATGCTGTCTTCATGACTGATCGGGACGAGCTGCTCGACTTCTATGCGGGCTATCTCCAGGCGTGCAATCGACACGCTTGGGAGGAGCTGAAGCCGAGGCTCGCCGACACGATGCTCGTCAACGGCGAGTCGATTTCGCGCGATCAGTACATGGCGGACCTAGCCGAGCTTGGGGACGTCTTCCCCGACTACCAGTGGCGGCTGAGGCGCGCCGTCGTTGAACCGCCTTGGCTGGCCGTGCATCTCGAGACCTCCGGCACTCGACAGCGAGAATTCCTCGGCGCCCCTGGCGACGGAACGCCTGTCAGCTCCGACGAGTTCGTCATTTACCGCATCGAACGCCTCACGATCGCCGAGCTCTCGGGTACGGCGGACAACGCCCGCCTCGCCAAGTTGTCCTCATAGTCAGGCGAGACGCTCGTATGCGTCCGCGTCCACCTCGTGGTGCAAGGCTTCGCCGCGACAGACCCTGCCCACTTCTCGCACTGCGGACGCGCCCATCCGCGCCAGCTCGTTGCCGAGCGAGCCGGCCATGTGTGGCGTCAGAAAGACGTTGGGCAACGTCCACAATGGTGAGTCGGCAGACGGCGGCTCCGGCCAGGTGACGTCGAGCACGGCGCTGATGCGCGTGGACTCCAGCTCTCGAACCAAAGCCGCCTCGTCCAGGAGCGCACCCCTCGCCGTGTTGATGAACGTCGCCCCGTCCGGCAAAGCCGCCAGCTCCGAAGCGCCGATCATCCCCTCGGTGGTGGGCAGCAGCGGCGCGTGCAATGAAACGACCCGGCTCGTGCGCATCAGCTCGTCGAGATTCACGCCCGTCACCCCGAAGGCCGCTGCCTCGTCCGCCGACACCGTCGGGTCGTAGAGCGCCACCTTGAAGTCAAAGGGCCGCAGCAGCTCGATCACCCGGCGCCCGATCGTCGACGCGCCGATGATCCCGACCTGAAGCCGATAGGTCCCGAACCCTTCGAGATCCGCCTGCACATCCACCTGGGCCCGCGCCTTCCGGTACCGGTCCCGCATCCGCAAAACGCCCTTGCCAGCCAGCAGGATCATCGCCACCGTGTACTCAGCTACCGGCAGCGCGTTCGCCCATGCCTGCGACGACACGGCGATGCCACGCGCATACACGTCCGGCGTGACGACCGACCTCACTGATCCGGCCGTGTGGACCACCGCACGGAGCCGCGGTGCCATCGCCAGGACGTCGGCGTCGACGAGGCGGGAACCCCACCCGGTCAACAGGATCTCCGCATCCTTCAATACGTTTCGGGTTTCGTCGGAATCCTCCAGGGACGGAGCCAGCCCGACCGGACCCAGCTCCTCCAGCTCGGCCATCAGCGGGGGCGGCAGGATGCGGGACCGCAGCGGCTCGGCGATGGCGACGACGATCATGGCGATGCCAGGATGCCGTGTGCTCGATGCCCTGGTCGTCAGCGGGGGCGGCCCGTACATGGATCCATGGCACGACTTCTCCGCCACCTCCGCGCGGCTGGCCGAGATCGTCCGGGGCCTCGGCTACTCCGTCGACGTCACCGAGCAGGTCGAGGACGCCCTGGCTGGGCCGCCCGACGCGAAGCTGCTCGTGCTCAACATCGGCAACCCGGCCGGCCCACGACCCCAGGAGCGGATGGACGCCGTCGCGGACGGCCTGGCCCGTCACCTCGCAAGCGGCGGAAGTCTGCTCGGCGTGCACTCCAGCTCGACGTCGCTCACCGGTATGCGTCTGTGGCCGGAGATTCTCGGTGGCCGTTGGGTTCGTGGCACATCGATGCACCCCCCGCTGGCGAAGTGCACCGTCTCGGTGACCGAGGTGGACCATCCGATCATCGAGGGACTTCCGGACTTCTCCGTCATCGACGAGCGCTACAGCTACTTGGAGGTCCAGCCGGGCGTCCCGGTCATCTGCGAGCACCACTTCGAGGACGCCATCCACCCGCTCGTCTGGGCTCACGAGTACGGCGGCGGTCGCGTTGTCTACGACGGCTTGGGCCACAACGTTGGCTCCTACGACGCACCGGGCCACGTCCGCCTCGTCGAGCGCTCAGTTCAGTGGCTCCTTCGTAAGCTCTAGCCGCGCGTTACCGAATCGTTTAATGGCGATACCGCAGCTGCTCGAGGACGACTTCCCGCCCGGCGCATACAGCCTCGTCGGTCCCGAAACGCTGGGCGGCCGGCAGTGCGCCGACATCTGGGCCAGCGAGCTGCGTCGTCCGGTCCGCTACGTGGGCGGCGACAAGGACGCCTGGCACGCGGCGTTCGCGCGGAACCTGAGCGGGCACAAGCGAACCGACTGGGAGGCGTCGTTCACGATGCTCGGCCGGCTCAACATCCGGGCCAGCAAGGCCGAGCTCGAGACGACGCGCACGCTGCTCGGGAAACAGCCGCGGGCTACTCCCAGTACGTCCACGAGATGGCCAAGGCCTGGCTACTCCAGACCGAGCGCACGACTCAGTCTTGAGCGGCGGCGACCAACAGCTGCGCGAGGCTGGTCGCTCGGCGCCCGGTGATCCTCTCGACGTCATCACTCACGCGCTCGAGCTCGCCGGCACGGATGGCGGTGTACGTCGACACCCACGCGTCGACCTGCCAGTCCGGCGCGCCGTAGTGAGCGCGGGAGGCGTATGCCTCGGGCACGGTCTCGTCCACGTAGGACACCGAGCGGCGCAGGCCTTTGGTCAGCAGCGTGGCGACCTCGTAGAGGGTTAGGGCTTCAGGTCCGGTGAGGTCGTAGGTCCGGCCAGCGTGCGCGGCGGGATCCTGCAGCACCACCGTAGCGACCCTGGCGACGTCGGCCCGGGCGACGAACGCGGCGCGACCCTGGCCCGCTGGCCCGCGCAGGATCCCGTCGTCGCCGACGAAGTACGGCAAGAGGTCCTGATAGAAGTTGTCGCGGAGGAACGTGTATGCGATGCCGCTCGCCTCAATGAACTGCTCCGTCGCGTAGTGGTCCCGGCCGAGCGTGAAGGTCGACTTCGGTGAGGCCCCGACGAACGAGGTGTAGACGATGTGCTGCACGCCGGCGGCGGCCGCCGCGTCTACGACGGTCCGGTGATGTGAGAGCCGGTGCTCGTCCTCCCGGCCGGAGACGAAGAACAACGTCTCCACGCCGGACAGCGCGGTCTCGCAAGTCTTCCGGTCGGCGTAGTCGAAGTTCGCTACCGTCGCGCCGGGGAGGGCCGGCGCCTTGCTCGGCGTCCGCGCCAGCATCCGTTGCGGCACACCGGCTTCGGCAAGGGCTCGGCTCACCATGCCACCGAGGGCACCGGTGACGCCCGTGACGGCGAGGGCCGGCCCGCTCTGGGCCGTCGATGCGGAGTCCCCTGACTCGGCTGGGTCACTCACGGTCATCGCCTCTCGACCGGCGGGGCGTCGCGCAGCTGGCAGATCAGCGTGCAGGAGCAGACCCGGCGCCCCTGGTCGTCGGTGATGGCGATGGCGACGGAGGCAGTCGTCCGTCCGGCCTGGATGAGCGTGGCGGTCCCCGTGACGGTCCCGGAGGAGGCCGGACGGTGGTGGATGGCGTTGATGGTCATGCCGACGGCGGCGCGGCCCGGACCCGCATACAGGACGGAGAGCATCGACCCGACCGACTCCGCGAGGACGACGGAGGCCCCGCCGTGGAGGATGCCGTACGGCTGGGTGTTGCCCTCCACGGGCATCGTTGCCACGACTCGCTCGAGGGTCGCCTCGGTGAAGTGGATGCCCATCCGCTCGCCGAGCCCGCCGGCGTTGGCGTTGAGGTCGTCGACCGTGAACCACGGCGTCCGGGTACCGGTGTCGGCCATGCGCTCACTGTGCCACGTAGCCCGACGCCGGCATGCCCGGGTGGCATCGGCTCCATTGAGTGGACGAGAGTGGAACCCGTGGCCGTCACGATCACCGAGGTCCGCTCGACCGAACGCTTCGTCGGGACGGAGGAGGAACCCCGCCAGGTGCTGCACGTGACGCTCGAGCGGAGTATGCGTGACGGCCCCGTCCGCATCGAGGTCACGACCTCGGACGATGCCGCGGATCGTCGTGGCTCGGGGATCATCGCATCCTTGCCCGATGAAGCGATCCGCGGCGAGGTCGTCGTGCCGGCCGGCGACGGGGGTGTCCGTGTAGACGTGCCATTGCACCTTCCGGACGGCGCCCGGGTCGGCGAGGAGCTACCGGTCCGCGTGGTCGCCCGTTCCGAGGGTGGGGCGGACGCCGTCGCATACGGAACGGTCGTCGTCGCGGAACCCGGCTGGACGATGGTCATGGTGTCGCACTTCCACTACGACCCGGTGTGGTGGAGCACGCAGGCGTCGTACACGACCGATTGGGACTTCGTCGGGCCGGACTGGTCGACCCGGCCGGCGTTCGTGGACAACGGGTTTGCGCTCGTGGAGGCGCACCTGAAGCTCGCGGTCCGCGACCCGGACTACCACTTCGTGCTGGCCGAGCTGGACTACCTGAAGCCGTATTTCGACACGTTCCCTGAGCAGCGGGCGGTGCTGCGGCGCCTGCTTGCGGAGGGGCGGGTCGAGCTGGTGGGCGGGACGTACAACGAGCCGAACACCAACCTCACGGCCAGTGAGACGACGATCCGGAACCTGGTCTACGGCATCGGCTTCCAGCGCGACATCCTCGGTGGCGACCCGCGATCGGCTTGGCAGCTGGACGCGTTCGGGCACGACCCGCAGTTCCCGGGGCTGGCGGCCAAGGCCGGCCTGACCGGCAGCGCGTGGGCGCGCGGACCGCACCACCAGTGGGGACCGCTGCGCCAGCACTGGGACCAGGACCGCACCGGTGA
>JBKPQA010000139.1:0-5779 GCA_046733835.1 Actinomycetota bacterium | reverse complement strand
GAGTTCGTCCTCGAGGGCCTGCACCTCACGAGACGGCTCTCCAAGGTGGAGGCCGACGGCCAGACGATCTACGGGAGCTGAGGAGTATGCCAGCGGCGGGGTCGGGTGGTACCGGACGCGGCCGGCATCGGGCGGGTCGATACCGGTACGGCTCGTGGGCCGGCGGCGCCGACCCTTTGGCCCCGCCCTTCGACGTCCGGGCCGCCGTGGACGAGATTGGCCGCGAGGTCATGGACGGTTCGTCGTTGCGTGAGGCCATGGAGCGGCTCATGCGGCGCGGTCTCGGCGACCGCTCCGGCCTGGACGAGCTCCGCCGGGAGCTGGCCCGCCGGCGCCGCGAGGTCGAGCGCCGCGGAAATCTCGCTGGGACGCTGGACCAGGTCCGCCAGGAGCTCGACCAAGCATTGGCAGCGGAACGCGACTTCCTCGCCGGCCGGGACGGCGATGACGCCCGGCTCGCCGAGATGAACCTCGACACGCTGCCCGACGACACGGCGGGGCAGGTTCGCGAGCTGAACGAGTACCAATGGCGCAGCGCCGAGGGTCAGCAGCACTGGCAGAACGTCCTCGACCTACTGCGGCGCGAGGTCCTCGACGCCCAGTTCACTGGCATGAAGGAGGCTCTCTCCGGCCAGAACCCGGCCGCCATGGAGGCCGTCCGCGAGATGATGGCCGACCTCAATGCGTTGCTGGCCAAGCACGCCCGCGGCGAGGACACGACCGACGACTTCGCCGAGTTCATGGAGAAGCACGGCGACTTCTTCCCCGAGAACCCCAAGGACGTGGACGAGCTCATCGACGCGCTCGCCCGTCGCCAGGCCGCGGCCGAGCGGATGTTGCGCTCCCTGTCCCGCGAGCAGCGCGAGGAGCTAGCCGGACTGATGCAGCAGGCCATGCAGGACATGGGCCTCGAGATGGAGATGACGCAGCTCGCCGACTCGCTGCGATCCCTGCGGCCGGGCATGTTCCGCGGCCGCCAGTCGGCCGACATCGACGGGAACGAGTCGCTCGGCCTCGGTGACGCGGTCGGGGCTGTAGCCGACCTCGCCGATCTGGAGGCGCTCGAGACGCAGCTGTCGCAGGCGTCTTTCGCGGGGAGCGGCCTGGACGACGTGGACGTGGACCGGCTCGAACGACAGCTACCCGGGTCGTCGGTTCGCGACTTCCGGGCCCTGCGCGAGCTCGAGCGAGAGCTGGAGCGCCAGGGGTACCTACGCTCCGGGGACGACGGCCTCACCCTGACCCCCAAGGCGCTCCGGCGGCTCGGCGAGACGGCGCTGCGGCGCATCTTCCAGCAGCTCGAGGCCGACCAGACCGGCGGTCACCTGGACCCACGCTCGGGAGGGGCGGACGAGCATACGGGTGCGCACCTGCCCTGGGAGTTCGGCGACGAGCGACCCCTCGACGCGGTTCGGACGGTCCAGAACGCGGTGCTCCGCCAGGCCGGAAGCGGTATGCGTCGGGGCAGCGACGAACGGGGCGTCCGCCTTCAGGTCGAGGACTTCGAGGTGGCCGAGACGACGCGCCGGACCGGTGCCGCGGTGGCCCTGCTCGTGGACCTGTCGTTCTCGATGATCCAAGAGGGCCGTTGGGGTCCGATGAAGCAGACCGCGCTGGCGCTGTCACACCTCATCCAAAGCCGGTTCCGGCAGGACGCGCTGCAGATCATCGGATTCGACCGGACGGCGCGGAAATTGACGCCCATGGAGCTGGCCGAGGTTGAGCCCCAATGGATCCAGGGGACGAACCTCCACCACGCCCTGCTCCTTGCCGGCCGGCACCTGCATCGCCATCCCGAGGCGGAGCCCGTCGTGCTCGTCGTCACGGATGGTGAGCCGACCGCCCACCTCCTCGAGGACGGTTCGCCGGTCTTCCAGTGGCCCACGACGCCGGCGACCGTGCGCGCCACAGTGGGCGAGGTCGACGCACTGACCCGGTACGGCGTGCCGCTCAACTTCTTCCTCCTCGGTGACGACCCGGGGTTGGCTCGGTTCGTCGACTCGGTGGCAAGACGCAACGGCGGGCGGGTCTTTACACCTGACGTCGGGCGGCTCGGCGAATACGTGGTCGCGGACTATCTCCGCGCTCGCGCGGGGCGGCGCCGCTCGGCGTGACCGTGCCTGAGGCCGGTCGGCTCCGCTCGGACGCGTGTGCGACACCGTGACCTGAATGTGACTTTTCCGGCCAGATGTGGTTCGGTGTTCAACGATGTCTTCCACGCCCCCTGGACGGCACCGCGGTTCACCGCGGCCGGTCGTCATCCCCTGGCGCAAGGTCTGCGTCCGATCGGCTGCCGGCGTTGCCCTCGTTGTCGGCGCTGGCGTCGTGACCTTCGGGCCCACCAACGCCGCCCAGAGCGAGGCCACGCCCTCAACGCAGGCCGACGCGGGCGCGCTGCAGGACGCCGGCCTCGCGGCGCGCCTGTCCGATCGGGCCAGCCGCTCGGGCCGGGCGGAGCTCCGGGCGAGCGAGTTCCTGACGATCCGTGAGGAGCCGGCTCGTCCCCAGACCCGAATCAATCCTGCGGCCCCGATCCCGACGCCCACGCCGACCGCGACGCCCCCGCCGACGCCCACGCCCACGCGCACTCCGACACCGAAGCCGTCACCGACCACGACGGCTACGCCCAAACCCAAGGCCACGACCACGGCGCCCACCGGCATCTCAATGGCTCCGTGCGCCGACGGCTCGGCGGTTGAGGCGGGGCTCACTCGCGACGCGATCCGCGTCCACCGGGCCGTCTGCGCTGCGTTCCCCAGCGTCACCGGATGGGGCGGTACCCGCGGCACGGGTGACTACCACGGCACCGGCCAGGCGCTCGACATCATGATCCCGAACAGCTCGGTGGGACAGGCGATCGCCAACTACGTGCGGGCCAACTACAAGGCGCTCGGCGTCAGCGAGATCATCTGGGCCCAGCACATCTGGACGGTTCAGCGGTCCAGCGAGGGCTGGCGGGCCATGGAGGACCGCGGGTCAGTGACCGCCAACCACTACGACCACGTGCACGTCTCCGTCTACGGCAACTCGGGTACCGCCTGAGCGCCGGACCTCTGGACGGGTCAGCGGGCGCGGCGTCGCAGCCGGTCGACGTCGAGTAGCAGCACGGCTCGAGCCTCGAGCTTCAGCCAACCGCGCGTCGCGAAGTCGGCCAGCGCCTTGTTGACGGTCTCCCGTGACGCTCCTACCAGCTGAGCCAACTCCTCCTGCGTCAGGTCGTGACTGACCATGACGCCGCTGTCGACCGGCCGCCCGAACCGCTCCGCAAGATCGAGCAGCGCCTTGGCCACCCGGCCGGGCACGTCGGTGAAGACGAGGTCCGCGAGGTGCTCGTTCGTCCGGCGCAGCCGCTGGGCCAGGGCCGCGAGGAGCGCCTTCGCGACCTCGGGACGCCCGGTGAGCAGACCGGTCAGCGAGTCGTTGCCCAGCGCCATCAGCTGCGTCTCGGCGACCGCCGTGGCGGTCATCGTCCGGGGCCCGGGGTCGAAGAGGCTCAGCTCACCGAACATCTCACCGGGCCCGAGGATCGCCACGAGGTTCTCGCGCCCGTCCGAGCTGGACCGGCCGAGCTTGATCTTGCCCTCGCCGATGACGTAGAGGGAGTTGCCGCTCTGGCCCTCGCGAAAGAGGATGTCGCCCCGCTCCATGCGGACGGGGCTCATCTGGGTGAGCAGCGCCTCCGCATCGTCGCCGTCCAGTGCCGCGAACAGGGGCGCCCGGCGGACAACCTCGTCATTCACGCGCACAGTGTGTCAGAACGCGCGAACCGGCACCTTGGCTGACGTCACGGCGTGGAACGGTCTTCACTAGGTGCGAAACGGCCTGACAGGTCGGCCATCTACGCTGCCCTGGTGTCCGTCGCCTCCGAGACTCCGGCGCCTGCGGCCGCGCCCCCGGAGTCTCCAGTCGCGCGGACCCGGCGGGCCCGCCGCATGTACCGCGTGCTCCACGAGCGGTACCCGTATGCGCACTGCGAGCTCGACTTCGCCAACCCGTTGCAGCTGCTCGTCGCGACGATCCTCTCGGCGCAGACGACCGACCAGCGGGTCAACCTCGTCACGCCGGTCGTCTTCGCGCGATACCCGGACGCCGCCGCATACGCCGGAGCCGACCGGACCGAGCTGGAGACGATGATCCAGTCGACTGGGTTCTTCCGGAACAAGTCAGACGCGCTCATCAAGCTCGGGGCCGCACTCGTCGAGAACTTCGGCGGCGAGGTCCCGGGCCGGCTGGCCGACCTGGTGACGCTGCCGGGTGTCGGCCGCAAGACGGCGAATGTCGTGCTGGGCAATGCTTTTGGCGTTCCGGGCATTACGGTCGACACGCACTTTCACCGCCTGGTGCGGCGCTTCGGCTGGACCGAGGAGAACGACCCGGTCAAGATCGAGCACGAGGTGGGTGCCCTCTTCCCCAAGCGTGACTGGACGATGCTGAGCCACGTCCTCATCTTCCACGGCCGCCGCACTTGCCACGCGAAGAAGCCGGCGTGTGGCGCGTGCCCGGTGGCCGCGTTGTGCCCGAGCTACGGCATCGGCCCGACCGACCGTGACGAAGCGCTGAAGCTGCTCGCATACGAGCTGAAGCCCGGCGCCGTCCCGCCGAACCCGCCGCCCGCGCCGCTTCCACCGCCGCTCGGCCGGCCGCGCCGCCGGCGCCTGCCGAACGGTACGAAGGACGACTGACCGCATGTCCCGTATGCCATCCCTCGCCGGGCCGGGGGAGTCGCTCCAGCCGCTCGCCGGGCCGGAGCCGACACGCCCCCCGGGCTGGCTGACGCGCATGGTCCGCAACGCGACGACCGCACAGCCGGGCTGGTTCAGCCGGTTCGTGCCGCCCGACGACGGCGGCCGCGAGTCGGCGGTGTTGTTGCTGTTCGGTCCCGATTCGGACGGCGCGGAGTCCTTGCTGCTCATCGAACGTTCTCACGACATGCGTTCTCATCCCGGCCAGGTCGCGCTGCCTGGCGGCGCGACCGAACCCGGCGATGCCGACGTCTCCGCCACCGCGCTCCGCGAGGCCGCCGAGGAAGTCAATCTCGACCCGTCCGGCGTGGACGTCCTCGGCGTGCTGCCCCCCCTGTTCCTGCCGCCCAGCGGATTCGTCGTGACGACGGTGGTCGCCTGGTGGAGCATGCCCGCGCCGGTGTCGGTGGGTGACCCCGCTGAGGTGGCGCAGGTCATCCAGGCGCCGCTGGAGTACCTCACCGACCCGGCGGTCCGGCATACCGTCAAGCACCCGTCCGGCTACCGCGGGCCGGCGTTCGACCTCGGCCCTGACCTGCTGCTGTGGGGGTTCACGGCCGGCGTGGTCACCAAGGCGCTCGAACTGGCGGAGCTGGACCGGTCGTGGGACCACGCTCGTGAGCTGCCGCTGCCGGAGCGGTTCTTGCGAGGGCGTTCGTGAGCGGGACGGTCCTGGACGTCCTGCTCGTCCTCATGCTGGTGCTGTATGCCGTCATCGGCTATCGCCAGGGGATCCTCGTCAGCACCCTGTCGCTGGTCGGCTTCCTCGGGGGTGGAGCGCTGGGGATGTGGTTGCTGCCGTCGATCCTCTCGAACGTCGAGTGGGTCACCAGCAACGAGGTGATCCGGGTTCTTGTGCTGGTGTTCCTCGTGTTTCTCTGTGCGACCGTGGGTCAGGCGATCACCGTTCCGGTCGGGAACAGGTTGCGTGCCCAGGTCACGGGGCGGTCGGGGCGCGCCGTGGACGCCACGCTCGGCGGTATCGCGACGGTCATCGCCGTGTCGCTGCTCGTGTGGTTCGTCGCCGGGGCGGTTCG
>JBKPQA010000138.1:0-3324 GCA_046733835.1 Actinomycetota bacterium | reverse complement strand
TACATCCTGGTCCTCGCCATCGGCATGGTGCTCGTCATCATCGCCGGCCACATCGACCTGTCCGTGGGTTCGGTCGCGGCGTTCGTGGGCATCGTCGTCGCCATCGCCATGCGCGACTGGGGCTTGCCCTGGTGGGCCGGCATCCTCCTCGGCCTGGTCCTCGGCGCTGTGGTCGGCATGTGGCAGGGCCTCTGGGTGGCCTACGTGGGGATCCCCGCCTTCATCGTCACCCTTGCTGGCTTCCTCATGTTCCGCGGCGCGAACCAGTTCGTGGGCAAGTCCAACACCGTCCCGGTCCCCCCCGAGTTTCAGGTGATCGGGGCCGGCACGCTCCCGGAGGTCGGCCCCAACACCGGGTACAACAACCTCACGGTGCTGCTGGGGATCCTCGCCTGTGCCGGCATCATCTGGGGCACGCTGCGCGGCCGCCGGCAACTGATCAACATCGGCGCGACCGTCGAGGAAGCCTGGATCACGTACACCCGGATGATCCTCATCTGCATCGTCGTCCTCGGCGCCATGCTGCTCATCGCTTCGGGTCGCAAGGGCTTCCCGGTCCCAGGGCTGATCCTCATCGCACTCGTCCTGCTCTACGGGTTCATCGCCAGCAAGACGATCATCGGCCGGCACATCTACGCCGTCGGTGGCAACCGTCACGCCGCCGAGCTCTCCGGCGTGCGGAGCAAGCGGGTCAACTTCCTGGTCATGGCCAACATGTCGTTGCTTGCCGCCCTCGCCGGGATGATGTTCGTGGCGCGCTCCAACGCGTCTGGCCCCTTCGACGGCGTCGGCTGGGAGCTCGATGCCATCGCGGCCGTCTTCATCGGTGGCGCCGCCGTAAGCGGCGGGGTCGGCACGGTGATCGGCTCGATCGTCGGCGGTCTGGTCATGGCGGTGCTCAACAACGGCCTGCAGCTCCTCGGTGCAGGCGCGGACGTCACCCAGATGATCAAGGGCTTGGTGCTGCTCGTGGCGGTGGCCTTCGACATCTACAACAAGTCCCAGGGCCGGCCGTCGATTATCGGCTTGCTGACGCGCAGGCGGGGAACCAAGACCATGGGCGACGCCCCGGAGATGCCGAGCGCTGCCACAGAAACGTCAAAGATCGACGAAACCCTGGGACAGTCCAGCTGACCAGCGGCGATCCGCCGCACCCACAGACCCGCGTCCCGCCGGGGCGCGAGCAGAAAGGAAACATGCACATGCGTCTCTTCGCCAAGGTGGTGGGGGTCACTGCGGTGGCCGCCCTCGCCCTGACCGGCTGCGGTCGCGGCTCCGATTCGGGTGGTTCCGGCGGCGGCGGTGGTTCGACAGGCGGCTCTAGCGGCTTCCCGGCCGACGCCGTCATCGGCGTCTCGCTTCCGCAGAAGACCTCGGAGAACTGGGTCCTCGCCGAGTCACTCTTCAACGACGGCCTCAAGCAGGCGGGCTTCAAGGGCGACGTCCAGTTCGCCAACGGCGGGGTGTCGGAACAGCAGAACCAGATCCAGGCCATGATCACGAAGCAGGCCAAGGTCATCGTCATCGGTGCCATCGACGGCTCGCAGCTGGGAACTCAGCTCAAGGCGGCCAAGGACTCCGGTGCGATCGTCGTCGCATACGACCGGCTGCTGCTCAACAGCCCGAACGTCGACTACTACATCGCCTACGACAACCGGAAGGTCGGTCAGCTGCAGGGCCAGGCCCTCCTCGACGGGATGAAGGCGAAGAAGCCGAACGGGCCGTACAACATCGAGCTGTTCGCCGGCTCCCCCGACGACGCCAACGCCAAGGTCTTCTTCGACGGCGCCATGGACATCCTGAAGCCGAAGATCGACGACGGGACGCTGAAGGTTGTCTCGGGCCAGAAGGACTTCAACCAGGTCGTGACCCAGGGCTGGAAGGCCGAGAACGCCCAGAAGCGTATGGACACGCTCCTGTCGGCGAACTACACCAGCACGGAGCTCGACGGCGTCCTGTCCCCCAACGACACGCTGGCTCGCGCGATCCTCACGTCCTGCAAGGCCGCTGGAAAGCCGATCCCGATCGTCACCGGTCAGGACTCCGAGGTCGAGTCGGTCAAGTCCATCATGGCGGGCGAGCAGTATTCCACGATCAACAAGGACACTCGCAACTTGGTGAATGACACCATCAAGATGGTTCAGTCGCTCCAGCAGGGTCAGCAGCCGCCGCCGGGGATCAACGACACCAAGTCGTACAACAACGGCGTCAAGGTCGTCCCCGCCCAGCTGCTCCCACCGGTCATCGTCACCAAGGCCAACGCCAAGGAGGCCTACGCGAACGACCCGACCCTCTCCAAGATCGTCGCCGGCGGCTGATCGAGCCCCTCCTGCAACGACCTCTTCGCGGGCCCGCTCCCAATCGGGGGCGGGCCCGCTCACGTATGCGACGTCGCCCGGCGGTGGGTGCCTACAGGAGGATCGTCGTGAAGGCGCCGACCTCGCGGTAACCGATGGCACGGTAGGTCGCCCGGGCCGCTCCGTTGAAGTCGTTGACGTAGAGCGTCGCCAGGGGGGCGACGTGCTCGAGGATGAGGTCAGTCGCCGCCGCCATGAGCGCCTTGGAGCGTCCTTGGCCGCGCAGCCGGGGCGTGAGCCAGACGCCCTGGATCTGCGCCGCGTTCACCGCCGCCGATCCGACGTCGGCCTTGAACAAGACCTCGTCGTTCTCGACCCAGACCACCGTGTGGCGGTCCGCGATGAGGCCGGCGATGAGCGCCCGGTACCCCCGTGACGAGCCGCGGTACGGCGGATAGCCGATCTCGTCGGTGAACATCGCCGCGGCCGCCGGCATGACGATGTCGACCTCCTCCAGCCGGGCGAAGCGCACGCGCGGGTCGGCCGCGACGCCGACCTTGGCCGACGGCTGGGCAGTGGCCATGAGTGGCTGGTGAGCGCGAACCGCTCGGGCGCGGCCCCACGAGTGCTCGAGAACCTGCCACAGCGCAAGGACCTGCTCGCTCGGTCCGAAAATCGACGCACATCCCTTGTGCCACCTACGGATTCGTGCAGCGAACGCCTCTGCGGCTTCGGTGTCGCACTCGACGGGGACGACGTTGGCGGACACCCAGCACATCGAGCGGAGGCGACCCCCGTTCCGGAAACCCAGGAGGGAGCCCGGCGACGAGCGCAGGGCTCCCTCTTCGATCCGGGCGGCCACGAAGACGTTCGCGGCGGGGTCCTGGGCGCAGAGTTCCAGTGCCTCGTCGCGGTCCGCCGTGGTGAGGGCGCGCACGGGCGACTGGGTCCGCAGCACGGGTACAGCCTGCCGGTGGACCCGGAGGTTGTCGACTGCAGATCGAACGCGTCACCGGATCGGTATGCG
>JBKPQA010000137.1:0-4954 GCA_046733835.1 Actinomycetota bacterium | reverse complement strand
AGGTGCCCGCCGGCCGATAGCGCGGCCGCCGCAATCGGCAGGTGGCTGCGACCGATTCCGGTGGCCGACCAGCTGGTCACTTCCGGCGGCAGCAGCGCGACCCCGGCCAGGAGGGCGGCGGCGGTGCCCGGCATACCTCCTGGAACCCCCGTCACGAAGTCCACGTGCACCTTCCCCGCGAACGGCGGCCCCTCCTGATCCAGGAGCCGGCGCAGCGTCGCAACGTGCCCGAGGTCGAACAGCTCGAACTCAGGGACGACCTCCCGTTCGATGGTCTGTCGATACAGCGACACCACGAACGGCCAGGGGTTCATGAAGACGTCGTCGCCGAAGTTCGTGGTCCCGCACGTGAGGGAGCACGAGTCCGGTTCGGCGTCGAGCACGGTGAGCCGCACGTCGAGCGGGTCGTGCACCGAGCCGCCGGTAGACAGCTGTACCACGAGATCGGTCGCCGACCGCACGGAGTCGACCGCGGCCCTCAGCAGCCCTCGGTCCAGGGTGGGCGCGTGCGATGCGTCCCGGATGTGGAGGTGGATCATCGACGCCCCGGCCGCCTCGCACCGGACCGCGGTGTCGACCAGCTCCTCGGGCGTCGTGGGCAGCTGCGGCACGTCGGCCTTGCTCGACTCGGCACCGGTGGGCGCGACGGTAATGAGGGTTCCCACGATCCGGAGCCTAGGCCGGGCTTCTACGGAGCGACGATGATCTCCTGCGCCGCGGCAATGCTGCCGGCCAACAGCGGCGCGTCGACGGCCGTGTTGCGCTTCACCAGCGCCAGCGCGATGGGGCCCACCTCATGGTGCCGCGCCACGGAGGTGACGAACCCGACCGTCCGCCCGTCCAGGACCACGTCGGAATCGCGGTCAGGCAGCACGTGCCCCGAACCGTCCAAATGAAGGAACACCAGCCGGCGCGGCGGCCGCCCGAGGTTGTGGACGCGCGCGACGGTCTCCTGTCCGCGGTAGCACCCCTTGTGCAGGTGCACGGCGGTCCGCAACCAGTCGACCTCGTGGACGATCGTGCGGTGGTCGGTCTCGAACCCGAGCCGCGGCCGCCACGCCGCCACCCGCAGCGCCTCTGCCGCCCACACTCCAGCGAGTGGCCGGTCGCCAACAACCGCAACGAGATCCGCGCGCGGCAAGATCACCTCGCGCCAGCGCCGAGACGCCCCAGGATGTCCAGAGACCGGCCCGTATGCCGCGGTGTCACCGACCAGGTCCGGCCACGGGTCGCGCCAGGCCAGCGGCTCCCCTGGCGCCGACTCCGAGGCGTGGGGCTCACCCAGAACGGCGTAGTCCGCCGTCACGTCGGCCACCTCGACCCGAAGCATGAACCGCATGGACTCCAGCCAGGCCAGCAGGGCCGGACCGGTACCCGGCTCAACCGTGATCCATGTGGTGGACCCGTCGTCCACGATGTGGAGCGCATGCTCGACGTGGCCCTTGGGCGACAACACCAGAGACTCGACCGACGTCCGCGGCGCCAGGCCCGTCAACGACTGCGAGGTCATCGAGTGCAGCCACGACAACCGGTCCGGACCCGCCACGGTGAGGACCGCGCGGTTCGACAGATCGACGACGGCCAGCCCCTCCTCGAGGAGACGCTGCTCGCGCAGCGGATCACCGTAGTGAGCCGCCACCCCTGCGTCGAGACCCTCAGCGGCGACGGCACCCGGCGCGGACAGCAACGGCGACGTAACCGACGGTTCGTGCTCTGAACGTGACCGATTTCCGACCGTTTCCGGCACGAACCCGGGCTCAGAGGGCGTCGGGACCGGAGCGACTGGCATACCGGTCATGGCCTTGCCTCCCGATGCCGACCGCCGTCCTTGTCCTGACACTCGGCACACCAGCCGTGGATCGCGAGATGCGTCACATCAGCGTCAAAGCCCGTCGCCTCGCGGACATTCCCGGCGAACTCGGCGGCCATGGCGATCGGGGCCTCCGACACCGCCCCGCAGCCCAGGCAGACGAGATGAATGTGCGTGGCATGGTCGGCGAGATGGTAGGTCGGCGCCCGGTGGTCGAGATGAGTGTGAGCGACGATTCCGAGCTCTTCGAGGGCGTCGAGGCCCCGATAGATCGTCGACAGCGGCAGGGCCGGTCCGCCGTCGGAGGCGACCCGCGCGGAGACCGCATCGGGCGTCCCGTGCTCGAGCGCCGTGAGGGCCGCCACGATCCGACGGCGCTGGGGCGTCAGACGCATACCCCGCGCCCGCAGTGCCGCCGCCAGATCGGTCACGGCGGACCCTAGCCGACCCGCTTCAGCTGGGCGGACACGTGGCTCTGCAGTTCCTGTCCCATGGCCGCCATGTCCATGACCCAGAACAGCTGCGACTCGACCAGCCCGTAGAGCCGTGACCCGGCGTTGTACTCCTTGGCCAGCGGGCTCCGGACGACGCTGTCGGTTCGCACCGTCACGCGCGCGGGCTCCATGGTTCCGTAGTACATCTCGATGATCCCGGTGGGATGGGCGAGGAGGAACTCGACCTCCTTGCCGTCCTCGCCCGGCCGCCAGAAGCCGAGTTCCGTTGCCAGCGGCCGGACCTTCGCACCGGTCGCCTGGTCGAGCAGCCAGGTGTAGCTGTGCCACTCGAGGAAGTTCCGTCCGTCGTGACGGCACTCGACCTCCTGGCCGAAGTTCACCGACTCGATCGTGGGGTAGCCGACGACGCCGGCCCCCTCCCACCGCCCGATCATCCACGCGAGCGGACGCAGCCGTTCCGGCACGTCCTTCAGCGCGCTGCTGTCGAGCTCGAACACCCCGGAATCGTAGCCTGGGCCTCGTGACGAACCCCCTCGTGGACGGCGAGCCCGGCCGTCGCCTGCTGGTCAAGATCACCTGCGGCGCCGAGGCGCCGGAACGCTACTCGCAGGGCGTCACGGTGGCGGCCACCGCAGTCGCCACGGGCGCCGAGGTCAGCGTGTGGCTCACCGGCGAGGCGACGTACCTCGCCCTCCCCGGTCGGGCCGAGGAGTTCGAGCTCCCGTATGCGGCGCCGCTCGCCGAGCTGCGCGACACGCTCCTCGCCGGTGCTCGGGTCACGGTGTGCACCCAGTGCGCCGCCCGCCGCGAGATCACCGAGGCCGATCTGCTGCCCGGAGCGCGGATCGCCGGCGCTGCCTCCTTCGTCGAGGAGGCTCTGTTGCCGGGGACGCAGGCGCTCGTCTACTGAGTGCTATTCGCTAGCCAGCGAAGATGCGGGCGAGCAGGTAGACCACCACCCCGACCGAGAGGACGGCAGCCGCGCCGACCGCGACGGCAGACTGGGCGGCCCGAGCGCTAGGCAACGCGAAGAGCACGCGCATCATCGAGTGCGAGATGCCCGCGACTAGGACGCCGACCAGTGCCGCCGGACCAGCAGGGACCCCCATGCCGAGCACGCCGGTGAGAACCGCCGCGACCGTCCCCAGGACCACGGCCGCCAACAAGACCCAACCGGCCGAGACGTGGCGTCCGAGCAGCAGGTCCGGCAGAGCGGCCGCGGCGACGGCGACCACCGACACGAGCACCCACTGGCCGCCGTGCGGGTAGTGCGGGATCGGAATGAAGGTCGCCCCGGAGGCCATGACCGCGAGCGCGCCGGCCGACGCGGCGATGCCCTCGGTCAGTCGGGGGCGGCCCCCGGGACGGAACACCTGGTGGAGGAACGCCGCCACGACGCTCACCGCGACCGCGACCGGCACCCAGATCAGGTAGGGGTCGGTCCTCGTGAGGGCGGCGGCCGCGCAGATGACCAAAGCCCCGGCAGCGAGGACGAGCGCCGCGCCTCGCTGGCTGGGCGCGTCGGTGAGCCGGACCCAGCCCCACGCGAGAACGACCGAAACGAACCCGACGGCGACCGCGAGGGCGTCGGCGCTCGACAACGCGGAGAGCCCAAGCAGCGCCGCGAACGCCACGGTGGAGCCGACCGCCAGCACGCGTACCCCTCGGGGAAGCGCCGACACGGCCAACGACGCCTGCCGCCGTTCCTGGGCTTCTTCCGCCAGACGGGCGGCCTGCGCGGCGCGGATGCTCGCGCGGGTGAGCGGTTGGGTTTCCTGCTCGACGACCTCGGTATGCGGATCAGCGGCCGGTCCGGTCCCGCCCGGTTCGGTTGACGCGTGATCGGCCCTGGCCGGTTCGGTCGGGGCCGGCTCCGTCGAGGCGGGGGCCCGGGACGTGTCCGGCGAGGGCTCCGGCGGGACCCAGCCGGTTCCGGGCCGCGCCTCGTCTCCCGCCGTCACGGGGGCATCCTTCCACTCCGCCGCAAATGACTCGGACCGTCAGCCGCCCGCGAATGGCGGCAGCACCTCGACCGTCGCGCCGGCCGGCACCGGACGATCGCGGGTGGCGGCCGACCCGTCGACGAGAAAGGTCGCCACCGCGGCCACCGGCCTCAGCCCCGGATGCAGGGAGACCGCCGCGGCCACGACGTCGTCGACGGTGGCACCGCTGACCACGTCGGACGCCACGCCGGCGGCGGCTCGGGCGGCGGCCCAGTAGCGGACCGTCACTCCCTGGTCGCTCGGGACGGCCGTGGTCATGGCTCCATTATTCTCGGCAGATGGTCCACCTCCTGCTGTTGACCAACGCGCTGGCCCCCAGCGCCGAGGTCCTGCCGGCACTGGGCCTGCTCAGCCACCAGGTGCGGATCCTGCCCGCCGAGCCGACGGCACTGGTCAACGCACCGGCGGCGGACCTCGTCCTCGTCGACGCCCGGTCCGAGCTCGCCCAGGCCAAGTCGTTGTGCCGGGTGCTCCGAGCGACGGGGCTGTCGAGCCCGCTGATCGCTGTGCTCACCGAGGGAGGGCTGGCCGGGCTGACCAGCGAGTGGGGCGTCGATGACGTCATCCTCGACCGCGCCGGCCCCGCCGAAGTCGACGCGCGGCTCCGCCTCGCGATCAGCCGGGCCGACCCCGGCGAGATAGAGGAGAACGGCCCGATCCAAGCGGGAGAGGTGGTCATCGACGAA
>JBKPQA010000136.1:0-3999 GCA_046733835.1 Actinomycetota bacterium | reverse complement strand
TACCCGTAGTGGAAGGGGGCGAAGACCACACCGGTACGTGAGCCCGTGAGCCGTGCCGGCGCTTCGATGCGTCCTCGTGCGGACTCGACCCGGACGAGGTCACCCTCCGTGATTCCCAGCGCCTCGGCGTCCTCGGCCGCGAGCTCGATCCAGGGCTCGGGCGCCGCGGCCTGGAGCTGTCGGGCTCGTGCCGTCTTCGTCCGGGTATGGAACTGGTATGCGGTCCGGCCGCTGGTGAAGAGGAACGGCCGGTCATCGCTCGGCGGCTCGTGCGCAGGATGGTGATGAACCGCGCGAAGGATCGCGCGACCGTCGGCCTCGAGGTCCGCGTAGTCCTTTCGCTCGAAGGCCGCGCCCGTCGTCAGGTCATGCCCGTAGTCCTCGCAGTACTCGACGGCGGTGTTGAATCGGTGGTCGGTGTACAGCCGTTCGGTCCCTTCGGGCGCCTCCGCCGTGCAGGGCCATTGGATCCCCGAACGGCCCCGAAGCCGTTCATACGTCAGCCCGGTGTAGTCACAGGGCCGCCCGGCTGTTGCGCGCTTGAACGCCTCGAAGCACTCCTCAGGCGTGCGCCAAGGAAGCAGGGGTCCACCGTCCTTGTCCTTCAATCCCAACCCGTCCGCGTACGCCAACAGGATCTCCATGTCCGTACGTGCCTCACCCGGCGGTGACACGGCCCGCTCGGACAAGTGCACTGTTCGGTCGTGGTTCGTGAAGGTGCCGAGCTTCTCCCCCCACAGCGCCACCGGTAGGACGACGTCGGCAAGCGCTGCCGTCTCCGTCAGGAACGCATCGCTGACGACGAGGAAGAGCCGATCCTGTTTGAGGATCGACCGGATCCGGTGCAGCTCCGGCAAGGAAACCGCGGGGTTCGTGCCGATGACCCACAGGAAGCGGAGGGAGCCCTCCTCCGCATACCGCATCATCTGCATGATGTGGGTCGGTGGCCCCCACGAGGGAATCTGGTGTGACTCCACGTTCCAGAGCTGAGCCAGTTCCTCGACGTGTTCAGGGTTCTGCCAGTTGCGCATCCCCATGAAGTCGCCGTCGGCTCCGGTCTCTCTGGTGTTCTGGGCGGTGGGCTGACCGTTGAGCTGGAAGACGGTGCATCCCGGTGTGCCGATCATTCCGCGCAACAGGGTGATGTTGTTGACCTGGCAGGCGGCCGCCGTGGCCTCGTGAGACTGGTAGACCCCCTGAAGACAGGTGCTGACGAGACGCTTGGCTTCGCCGATCACCTCGGCCGCCCGTTCGATGTCGGCCGCCGCCACTCCGCAGACCTCGGCGACCGTACCGGCGTCGTACGACTCGACCACGGCGGCGAGGCGCTCGTAGCCGATCGTGTGCGCGCCGACGAAGTCCATGTCGACCGTGCCGTTGCGGATCAGCGCTGCCTGAATCCCGTTCAATAGAGCGAGATTCGTGCCCGGACGGATCGCAAGGTGCACCTCCGCCCGTTCGGCAGCCTTGGTGCGCCGCGGGTCGACGACGACGAGACGCGGTGGCTCCGGACCCTCCAGCCGGTCCAGCACGCGGGCCCACAGGACCGTATGCGTCTCGGCCATGTTGTGTCCGACCATGAACAGGGTGTCGCACAGGTCGAAGTCTTCGATGCTGCCTGGAGCCCCGTCGGAGCCGAATGACTCCTTCAGCGCAAAGTCCGAGGTGGCGGTACACAGGCGGGTGTTGCCGTCCAGATGAGGGGTGCCGATCCCCGCGCGGACCAGCACGCCGAGCGTGTAGTAGTCCTCGAGAAACAACTGTCCGCTGTTGTAGAACCCCATGCCGAGCGGCCCCTGCTCGCGGAGCACCTCCCGACTGCGTTCGACCACCAGGGTCATCGCCTCGTCCCAGGACGCGGGGCGGAGCTCTCCCGTGTCGTCCCGGACCAAGGGCGCCGTCAGCCGATCGGGGTGCGCGTTCGCCTGCCAGCCGAACAGTCCCTTGGGTCCTAGTCGGCCGCGGTTCACGCGGTCCTCTGCTCGACCGCGGACACCGACCAAGCGGTTGTCGAGAACGGCGATGTCCATGCCGCAGCCGTTGGAACACAGCACACAGGCCGATTGGTGCCAGTTGACCTGGTCTTGGCTTACGCCATCGGCCAGGAACATGTCCACTCGCTCGGGCCATCGCTCCCCCGGTGGTACAGGCGTACGCGGCCCCCACACGTCCTGTATGCGGTCGACCGTCATGAGGGACCTCCTACCTGTTATGCATCTTCACGGATGCTCCCGCCCCCGCTTCACAACCGAGCTCGGACGCCGGCCTCTCCTGAGACGTCCTTCACCTGCTCGAAGAGGCTGCCGTGGAGGGCTACCAACCCCTTGCCATGACGTCCCGTGGGGAGCACGGTCTTGCCGGTCGCGTCCTCGAGCTCCGCCGCCCACGCCGCATACACCGCGAGCACAGTCAGCAGGAGACCGAGAATGCCGCTTGCCGTCTTCCACCCCTCGGCTCCGGAAAGCTCGAAGAGGCCGGTGAGCAGGAAGCGCAGGCCGGCAGTCAACAGCACGATGGCCATGACGTACTTGGTCAGACCAGCGGTAATCCCGGTCAGCGCTACAGCTACAGCGCTCATCAGCAGGAAGAGACCGAGCGCCTCACTGCGTGCTCCGGGCGGAGAGGTCATCGTCACAAGGCCGATCACCAGCCAGGAAAGGCCCAGGACCGACATCACC
Source organism: Actinomycetota bacterium (assembly GCA_046733835.1). GTDB lineage: Bacteria > Actinomycetota > Actinomycetes > Actinomycetales > Dermatophilaceae > Lapillicoccus. The sequence continues at coordinate 1,321 of JBKPQA010000136.1, read as the reverse complement.
GTGGCGGTGGCGCCGTCCCGAGCCCAGAAGCTGAGCAGTCCGGTGATCACCTGGGCCGGAAAGGCGAACGCCACCAAGACGATTCCCACCTGTGCACCGTTCTGCACCGGCACCCAGCCGAGCTGCAAACCGCTCAGCGCCAGTGCTGCCGCGGCGAGTCCGAAGAGCCCCAGAGAGGCCGCTCCTGCCATCGGGCGCAGCACCACGCGAACCTGCGACCCAGCGGCGTTCCATGCTTCCCGTTGAGCGGACGTCGCCTCCCCCGTTGACAACAGTCCCTGCTCGTCCGCTGTCGAGGAGGGTGCAGTCATGCCACGCAACTACCCCGCGCGAAGCACGCAAAAACCAGCCCGCCAGAGAACCGTCCACCGGTCTCCTTGTGGCCCATGTCGGGTGGCACCGAGGGTGTCTCCCGTGCTCCACTCGGCCGGTGCCGTCGATTCTCGTCATGGGAGCGAGCGGTAATGTCGGCTCGGCCGTTGTGGCCACCCTGGCTTCGCCGCTCGCGAGAAGGCAGTCTGGTCGGCGTCAAGGCAGCGCTCGGAGTGAGGCAGGGGCGGTACCCGCCTCAGGGGGCTGCCGTGAGTCCCGCGAGTCCAGGCACGGCGACCACGGGGCTGACCGCTGATTCCGCCCCGGCGAGAAGGTGTTCGGGGACGGTGCCGATCGGCAGCATGAGCGCTTCGGCGAACGCGGCCGCGCTGACCGGCCGGTGCTCGGGCAGCTTGGCCAGCCCGGACATGACCGTCGTCCGCAGCGGCTCCGGGACGGCGTCGGGCAGCTCGGGCGCCGGCTGTCCGACGTGCGCGAGGGCGGTGGTGACCACGGACTCGCCCTGGAACGGGCGTTCGCCGGTAAGCACCTCGTAGCCGACCACGGCAAGCGAGTAGATGTCGCTGGACGGCCCCGCCGGCTGTCCCTGGAGCTGCTCGGGGGACAGATAGTGGGCGGTACCAAGGACCTCGCCAGTCTGCGTCAGCTCGGATCCGGCCTCCGCCTTGGAGATGCCGAAGTCGGTCAACCGGGCGTAGCCGTCACCGTCGACGACGATGTTGGCCGGCTTGACGTCACGGTGGATGACGCCGCCGTCGTGCGCGGCCTGGAGTGCCAGAGCGGCCTGATGAAGGATGTCCCGAGCCTCCGATACCGGAAGTGGCCCGCGCTCCTGAAGGATCGCCGAGAGCGGCTGACCGTCGATGAGCTCCATCACCAGGTAGGCCGACTCCTTACCCTCGCCGAAGTCGTAGACGGTCACGATGTTCGGATGCTGCAGGGCAGCGCAGTTGCGGGCCTCCGCCCGGAACCGCTCGAGGAAGGTGTC
>JBKPQA010000135.1:0-4239 GCA_046733835.1 Actinomycetota bacterium | reverse complement strand
GAGGGACTCTGCCAGCTGCTCGTGGAGCACGACGTGCAGATGATGATCGACACCTGCGACTACGTCTTCGCCATGAACTTCGGGCAGCTCATCGCCCAGGGGACCCCGGCCGAGGTGGTCCACAACGCGCAGGTCCAGGAGGCATACCTCGGGAAGAAGTGGCGGGAACATGCTTGACGTCAACGACATCCACGTCAGCTACGGCAAGGTCCAGGCGGTCCGAGGCGTAAGTCTCGCGGTCAAGCCGGGCAAGGTCACGCTGGTCCTCGGCGCGAACGGCGCCGGCAAGAGCACCACGCTGAAGGCGATCGCCGGACTCGAGAAGCCCTCGTCCGGGTCGATCGTCCTGAACGACACCCCGATCACCGGACTGGCGCCGCATACGATCGTGCGCCGCGGTATCGCGCTGGTGCCCGAGGGCCGGCGCGTCTTCGGGCCGCTGATGATCCACGAGAACCTTCGGCTGGGCGCCTACACGGCCCCCAAATCGTCGTACGACGAGACCCTGGCCAAGGTCTACGAGATGTTTCCCATCCTCTCGGACCGAAGCCACGCGGCCGCGGGTCTGCTGAGTGGCGGCGAGCAGCAGATGCTCGCGTTCGGTCGGGCCCTGATGTCGCAGCCCAAGGTCATGCTCCTCGACGAGCCGTCGATGGGCCTGGCTCCTGCCGTCGTCGACTCGATCCTCGCCAAAGTGCGGGACATGGCCGACTCCGGCATCGGCATCCTCATGGTCGAGCAGAACGCCGAGGCGGGCCTCGACGTGGCCGACGATGTCGTTGCCCTGGCCCGCGGCGAGGTGGTCTTCACCGGTCCGGCAACAAGCGCGCGCGACAACGCCTCGGTGCTGCGCGCCTTTCTGGGCGAGGCGGCGCTTGCCGGTCATTAGGGCGGCGCCGCGGGCGGCCTGCTGTGGCCGCCGCGCCGACGTGAAGTGGTCAGGCGAAGTAGCGCTGCTCCCAGGGAATGGTCTCCTTGAGCACCTGGGGGAACTTGCGCGCGGCGTACTTCTCGTAGGCGGCGATGTGCTCGCGCATGCGCGCCTCCGATCGGTCGGGATCACGGGCCCTGAGCGCGTCGAAGATCTCGACGTGCGCCTTGAGGATCGCCTGGCGCCGGTGGCTCGGGTAGTCGATGCCGATCGCCGTACCGTCCATGATCCCGGACAGCGAGTCGATGATGTAGCCGAAGAGGGCGTTTCCCGAGGACCACGCGATGATGTCGTGGAACCGCTTGTTGGCGTCGAGGAACGAGTGCTGGTCCTCCATCTCCTCCCGCATCTGCACGATGGTGCCTTCGAGGTCGGTGAGCGCCTCGTCGTCCATCCGCTCGGCAGCCAGGCTGCTGATCATCGGCTCCATCGCCGTGCGGACCTCGACGATGTTGCGAAACGGCGCGGACTTCAGCTGCATGAGCAGCACGAGATTGCTGGCCAGATGCGAGGCGTCGGGGTCCTGCAGGACTGGACCTCCACGGGGCCCGGGCTTGAGGGTGATGACCCCCTGGAACTCGAGCAGCCGCAACGCCTCGCGCAGAGTGCCGCGTCCGGTCTGGTACCTCTCCAGCATCGTGCGCTCGGGGGCGAGCAGGTCGCCGGGGGCCCGGCCCTCCCGCAGGGCGTCCTGGACGATCCGCTGAGCCACGAGCAGAGCCGCCTTGGGCGGTCGGGTGGCCGTGCCGTTGATGGTCATGGACATGTGCCCTTCGTCGAAAGGTCAATCCATGTCAAAGATTAACATGGATCCCCCTACGCTGACCGGCGCCACGCGGAGTAGGTGCTCCTCGTGACGGAGGCTACTGGCTGCGCCGACGACACCGTCGAGGCGCTGGCCCGGCTGGTGCGCGAGTGGGGTCGGGAGCGGGTCCGTCCGTTCGTCCAGGAGCGCGAGGCCGGGGGCGAGTTCCCTCGGGATCTGTATGCCGAGATGGGCGAGCTCGGCTTCTTCGGCTGCGTCTTCGACGAGTCACTCGGCGGCACGGACGTGGGTTTCGCCGCTCTGGCGGCCGTGGCGGAAGCGCTGGCCTGGGTCTATCCACCGCTCTCCGCAGCGATGAACCTCCAGGCTGCCACCGTGCCTCTGACGATCGCCAACTGGGGCAACGCGGATGCCGTCGCCCGCTGGGTGCCGGACCTCGTGGCCGGGCGGGCGCTCGGCTGCAACGCGATGACCGAGCCGGGCGGCGGTTCGGACTTCCTCGGAGCCATGCGGACGCGAGCGGTGCGAGATGGTTCGGACTGGGTCCTCAACGGCTCGAAGATGTGGATCACCAACGCCAACGTGGCCGACGTCGCCATCGTGTATGCGCGAACCGACCCGGCCGCCGGTCACCGTGGCGTCACGGCGTTCGTCGTACCGACGCATACCCCGGGTTTCGAGGCCACCCGCGTGCCCTGCCGCGGGCTCGGAAAGCTGATGCCCACAAACTCCGTGTCGCTCGTGGACGTCCGGCTCCCGGCCGACAGCGTGTTGGGTGAAGTGGGCCAGGGCTTCGTCGTCGCGATGAACGCCCTGGACTATGGCCGGCTCAGCGTGGCGGCGCGGTCGGTCGGCCTGGCTCAGGCCTGCCTCGACGCGGCGCTCTCGTACGCCAACGAGCGGGAGGCGTTCGGCGAGAAGATCGGCTCGTTCCAGATGGTGAAGAAGCAGCTGGCCGACATGACCTGCGAGGTGGCGGCGGCCCGGGGCCTGGTGTCCGCGGCGGCGGTGCGGTACGACACCGGAGACCTGGCGACACGGGAGAGCTCGATCGCCAAGTACTACGCGGGTGAGGTGTGCAACCGGGCGGCACAGGCGACGGCGGACATCTTCGGCGGGGCGGCCTTCAGCGACGACCTGCCGATCGGGCTCTACCTCAACTACGCCAAGCTCTGGCAGACGGGTGAAGGGTCGGCCAACATCCAGGCGCTCCTCATCGCCGACGACGCGCTGGGCTGGCGGCGGATGGACCGGCACCGCACCGTCCTGCGGCGCTCCACGGTTGGATGAGGATATGGCTGACGTCGAGGTCGAGGTCCGCGGGCCGGCGCTCTGGGTGACGCTGAACCGACCGGACCGGCGCAACGCATACGACGCCGACATGGCGGCAGCGGTCGTCGAGGCACTGGTCGAGGCGCCGCGGCACCATGCGGTGGTGATCACCGGTTCTGGCAAGGGGTTCTGCGCTGGGGGAGCATTGACGAACCTCGCCTCGCCGGACGTCGCCGGCATGCGTGGCCTGTATGCCGGTTCCCTGCGGCTCTTCGACGCCATCCGAACCTGCCCCCGGCCGGTGATCGCCGCGGTGAACGGCGCGGCGGCGGGCGGAGGGAACGAGCTGGTGGTGGCGTGCGACCTCGCCGTCGCAGCGCGATCGGCGACGTTCGGTCAGACCGGTCCCCGCGTCGGTTCCTCTCCGGTCACGGGCGCCACCAACGTCATGGGGATTCAGATCGGCGAGAAGAAGGCCAAGGAAGTGGCCATGCTGTGCCGCCGGTACTCCGCGGAGCAGGCGCTCGAGATGGGTCTGGTCAACGCCGTCGTCGACGACGACGCGCTCATCACGACGGTGGACGCGTGGGTCGAGGAGCTGGCCGCCTTGAGCCCTCGGTACCTCGAGATCACCAAGATCAGCTCGAACGTCTGGTGGAACGCGGCGCGGGATTCCTTCATGTCCGGGCTGGGGATGCTGACCCAAGCCGTAGGGAGCGCCGACATGGTCGAGGGCGCGGCCGCCTTCATGGAGAAGCGCAAGCCGGACTTCCCCGATCCCGCGTGACTCGGCCTGGAGCGGCGCCGAATCCGGCGCCGGCGCGAGGCCGAGATCGATTCGTGCGGCGCGGGTACGGAATTCGGTGCGGTTCAGAGCACGAACGAATTAGAGGCCGCGCCACTGCGGGGCGCGCTTCTCCTTGAAGGCCAGGGCTCCCTCGCGGGCGTCCTCCGAGGCGCGTACCGGTTCGCTGATTTCGCGCTGAAGGTCGAACATCCGCGCTCTGGGCCACTCCGGCGCTTCACGGAGGATCCGCTTGGTGGCGCGCACCGCCAGCGGTCCATTGGCCGCGATGGTGGCGGCGAGCTCGAGGGCCTCGGCCAGCGCCTCGCCGGCGGCGGTCAGCCGGTTCACCAGCCCCACCTCATATGCGCGCCCGGCGCCGACCAGGTCGCCGGTCAGGGCCCACTCCTGGGCGATCCCGGGCGGCACCTTCTGAAGCAGCCGCATCAAGCCACCGCCCGCAGCGACCAGCCCGCGCTTGACTTC
>JBKPQA010000134.1:0-8152 GCA_046733835.1 Actinomycetota bacterium | reverse complement strand
TCCGCTGCGGGGGCAAGGTTGGGCATACTGCACTTCCTCCTTGAGGACGCTCACTCACCCTTGAGTGGACGGACCCGTCTTTAGCCCCCAGAAGTGAGCACAGCAGGAACGCGCGGGTGATTCGCCGGGAAACCCTACCTGTCGGCAGGTGCTGGCCCTAATCAAACCAGAGTGTGAGGTGGGCCGCCCGGGCGCCCCCGATCGCAACGCTCGAGCAGCTATGGACAGTTGCTCCGCCTATCCGGCGGCGACGGCTAACCGGGGGCGACGGCTAACCGGCGGCGACGGCCTCCCCCACGGTGGGGTAGATGGCGAAGACCTTGTCGAGGCCCGTGATGACGAACACTTTGAGCACCCGGTCGTGCGCACACACCAGCCGCATCGACCCGTCGTTGAGACGGATCTGCTTCAGCCGGCCGACAAGGACGCCCAGTCCGGTGGAGTCCATGAACGACACGCCAGAGAGGTCGACCACGAGGTCGTACCGGCCGGCATCGATTTCTGCGTCGAGCCGTTCTCGCAGCTGCGGCGCGGTGTAGACGTCGATCTCTCCGACGACCTGCACGACCGTGCGGCCGTCGACCACCGAGGTTCCGATGTCGAGGTCCAAGGGGTCCTACCTGTTCGTACCTGCTGCGTGGCCCGACCGACGGCGCTGCCCTCACCGAGCGCGACATGCCGCCCCGGTCGACGCCCGAACCCTACTCTCCGGGCATCGGGCGGACGTACCGTATCGGCGATGCCCAGCGCTGTTCCACCCCCCGGTTCGGGATCGCCCGCGACCGCCTCGGCGGCGGCCTTCGCTGGAGTGTCCGCGGGCGCTCGTGGCTCTGGTCGTCTCTCGCCGGCGGCACTGCTGAGCAGCCTCGCGCGGGACGAGCGGCGCGAGCGGCTCACGCACGTGCACCGGGTGCCGGCTCGCGCGGCATCGCCGGCGCCGTGGCCGGACTGGGTGACGCCCAGCGTGTATGGCGCGCTGACCCAAGCCGGGCTGTCCAGTTTGTGGAGCCACCAGCTCGAGGCCGCGGAGGCCGCGCACGCGGGCACGCATGTCGTCCTGTCGACCGGGACAGCGTCAGGCAAGTCGCTGGGATACCTGCTGCCGGCCCTCTCGGACGTCGTCGACGGCTCGACAGCGCCGAACGGGCGGGGCGCGACCGCGCTCTATCTGGCTCCGACCAAGGCGCTGGCCCACGACCAGCTCGACCGGCTCAACCGGCTGGCCCTTCCGGGGCTCCGGGCGGCGGCATACGACGGCGATACGTCCCCCGAGGATCGCCGGTGGGTGCGCGAGCATGCCAACTACGTCCTCACCAATCCCGACCTCCTCCATTACTCCCTCCTGCCTGGCCATGAGCACTGGGCGCCGTTCCTCCGCGCACTCCGGTACGTCGTGCTCGACGAGTGCCACGTCTACCGAGGCGTGTTCGGTTCGCACCTGGCGATGGTGCTGCGCCGGCTGCGAAGGGTGTGCGCCCGCTATCGGTCGGCGCCGACCTTCGTGCTGGCCTCGGCGACGGTGGCCGAACCGGCGCTGCATGCCAGCCGACTCGTCGGTATGCCAGTGCACCCCGTAACCGAGGACGGCTCGCCTCGCGCGGCACTCACCTTTGGGCTCTGGCAGCCGGGAGAGACGGGGTATGCGTGGAGGCCCCAGCTCACGACCAAACCGGAAAGTGCCGGCGACGACCGCGAGGCTCAATCGCAGGACGACAACGGCGGCTCCCAGCCGGAGGACGGCCACGGCGGCCCCCAGCCGGAGCCGCAGGACGGCGGCGGCGAACGCAAGCCAAAGCCGCAGGACGGTCACGACGGCCGCCAACCGGAGGACGGCCATAACGGTTCCCAGCCGGAGCACGGCCACAACGGTTCCCAGCCGGAGCCGCTGGAGACGACGACCGCCGCTCAGCTGACACGAGTCGTGAGTGGTCGCTCGTCTCACCGGAGGAGTGCCGTCGCGGAGTCCGCGGACCTGCTGACCGATCTCGTCGCCCAGGGCGTCCAGACGGTGGCTTTCGCCCGCTCCCGGGCCGGCGTCGAGGTCATCTCGGCCGCCGCTCGCAGTCACCTGCGCGAGCTAGACGTTGCGCTGGGAGACGCCGTCGCCGCATACCGGGGCGGGTACCTTCCCGAAGAGCGCCGCGAGCTCGAGGCGGCCCTCCGGGCCGGCGGTCTGCTCGGACTGGCCGCTACCACCGCACTGGAGCTCGGGATCGACATCTCGGGTCTCGACGCGGTCTTGCTGGCCGGGTGGCCGGGCACACGTGCCTCGATGTGGCAGCAGGCCGGTCGTGCCGGACGCGCGGGCGCAGAGTCGTTGGCCGTGCTCGTGGCCGCCGACGACCCTCTGGACACGTATCTGGTCAACCATCCGGACGCCGTGTTCGGCCAGCCCGTCGAGGCCGCGGTGCTGGACCCTGAGAATCCTTACGTCCTGGGGCCGCACCTCGGGGCGGCCGCCTCCGAGCTGCCGCTCACCGAGGCGGACACCGCCTACTTTGGACCGTCGATGGTGCCGCTGTTGGACGGCCTGACGGCTTCTGGTGAGTTGCGTCGACGTCCGACCGGCTGGTTCGTGGCGAACGGTGAGCGACCCGCCGATCGAGTGTCCCTCCGCGGCTCCGGCAGCACGCTGCGGATCGCCGACCACCGCACGGGCCGTGTCCTCGGGACTATCGACGACGCCCGGTCTCACACGGCGGTCCACCCGGGTGCCGTCTACGTCCATCAGGGGGAGACCTACGTCGTGCTGAGCCTCGATCTCGAGCAAGGTTGCGTCCTGGTCCGGGTGGGCGATCCCGGCTGGTCGACGCAAGCGCGCTCGGTGTCGGCCTTCGACATCGTGGCCGTCGAGCGCTCTCGGCAGTGGGGTGGTGTGGCGTGCTACTTCGGCGACGTACGGGTTCAGACCCAGGTGACGTCCTTCTTGCGCCGGCTGCCGACCGGCGAGGTCATCGGTGAGCATCCCCTTGTCCTTCCCGTGCGTTCACTGCCGACCAAGGCGGTGTGGTGGACCATCCCGGTTGACTTGTTGGCGGTCTGGGACGTTCCCGAGGCGGCCATCCCCGGCGCGGCCCACGCCGCCGAACACGCCGCAATCGGGATGCTGCCCTTGGTCGCCACCTCGGACCGATGGGACATCGGCGGGGTCTCCACGGAATGCCACCCCGACACCGGCCTGCCTACGGTGCTCGTCTACGACGGCTACCCCGGCGGCGCCGGATTCGCCGAACGCGGCTATCACGCCATGGAGACGTGGCTGTCGGGCACCCGAGATGCCATTGCAGGATGCGCCTGCCTTTCCGGATGCCCGTCGTGCGTGCAGTCACCCAAGTGCGGCAACGGCAACGAGCCGCTCGACAAGGCCCGCGCCGTAAGCCTGCTCGACATCACCTTGGACGGCGCCCACCGCACGTCGTAGCGGATGCGGCCTCCTTACGTCCGGACGTGGCGGCGGTCATGATCCGGAGGGCCAAGACAGGTGCCCCCTGTCGGGCTTGGGCCCTTGGAGCAGACGTACCCCATCGCTGCCTCGCCTCTGACTCCTGAGCCGCCGTCCGTCCGTTCGTGCACGCCGGTGTTGTTCTCGCGAAATGAAGGTCAGGGCGACGGACCTGCTCGGGAACGCGCGGATGCAAGGCCGATATGCGGCATCGTGGCTGCCACCCGGACCACAATCTCCACGCTGAGGTCCGGCTCGATCTGGCAGGTGGCCATTCCGGCGCCGTTACGGGAGGCCAGCGCGCCAGCTGTCGAGCAGGCCGCCACCGGCGGCTCCCCGCGAACCAAGACCCCCGCTGCAGCTAGAGCTGCGAGATCGGCGGCCGACTGCGCCCGGTGTGATGCCACTACGGCGCTGATCACCATGAGCGCGCCGAACACCATCGCTAAGAGCACGCCTACCGCAGCGACAACGGCAACCGTCGCCGAGCCACGATGCCGGCACGATCCGATAGCGCCGCGGCTGGACGTCCGCGCCTCGCGACTCGACGCCTGCTTGTCGGGACCCGACGCCTGCTTGTCGCGACTCGACGCCCACGCGTCGCGGCACCTGGTCCGGACGTCGCGACACGGCCTGGGCGCGTCCCGGCTGGGCGTCGGCACCTCGCGGCTCGGCGTTGGCGCGTCGCGGCCCCGCCGCACAGACTGCTCGTCCGGAGGAACACCCGTCACGGCGGCTCCTCCGTCCTCTCCCTGACCGCCGTCGCCGAGCCCCGAACCGTCACCAATCGCCATCCCGCCAGGTCCCGGCTCGCCGTTACCGTCGCCGATACCTCGGGGCCGCTACTCCGGACAACCACAGATGCGCCCAGCGGACCGGCAGTGGCCGCCAATGCGCGCGCCGAACCGTCCGAGTCACCCCGCGCCAAGGCGCGAGCCGCCAGTCGTGCGGCATCGACACAGCGGACCTCGTCGATGCCAAGCCGGATCGCCGAGAGTCCGAGCGCGAGCACCACGACGACGACTGGGACCGCGACCGCCAGCTCAGCGGTCACCATCCCGCGGTCGCGCTGTCCCGGCTCGTCAGCCGCCCGCGGTAAAGCGCGGTCGTGACGATGCTCGGCAGCCACATCAGTCGGCCGAACCAACCGCCGCCGCAACGATCCTCGGCCGGCCACGTCAGCCCGCGGAGCCGAGCGCCGTCGTGATGCTCGACGGCCCACATCCGCCGGCTGAACAAACCGCCGTCGCGCCGATGGTCGGGCCGCCACGTCACCCAGCCGAGCCGAGCGCTCTCGTGATGATGCCAGTCAGCGCCGACATCACCGCGCCGGACTTCACGACCGCCAGGAGCACGGCGGCGAACGCCACGGCGGCCAGTGTGCCCACCGCATACTCCGCCGTCGTCATGCCGACCGACCGCAACCCACCCACCCGACGACCTCTGGCCCATATCCGGGCACGCAACGAACCTCGCATCGACTTCCCCTGTCCACGAAGGCGTCCGAATGAACGCCGGCCGGAAGGTCCGGCCTTCGCATCGATGCTGTCGCCGGACAGCGCCGACGGCGAGACCCCGCCTCCCGCCTGTGGATCGTGTGACGACCCGCGCATACCGTGTGAACATCCCGCGTCCGAGGGCGAGGGACCGAATCAGGAAGTCTCCGACGAGGACGGTGAACCGATGAGCGACCAGCCGGAATCCCAATCACCCGAGACCCACGCGCCTCTCGACGGCGACGGCGACGGCATCGAGATCACGACCAGTGAGCCGAACACCTTCGAGCCCGAAGAGGACCCCGACGCCGCTGAGGGCTGACACGAGCGCGCGGTATCAGCGGCGCCGCCGTAGGCCTCCTGTTCGATAGCCACGGAACCCCCGTGCGGGCCGCGGGAGAGTCGGGAACTCCGGCCGCTCGCCTGGCCGTGGCGACAACGTTTCTCAGGCCGGTCGACCCCGAGGGGTCGGCCGGCCTCAGGCTGTCGTAAGAGGGACGTCCACGCGCGAAGCGAGGTCCGCCAAGGAGATCCCGAACGTCTCGGCCACGCGCGCGCCGTCGGGTCCGACGTGGAACACGCCGTAGTCGGTGTAGACGCGGCTGACACAATGCAGGCCGGTCAGCGGATACGTGCACTTGGTGACGAGCTTGGACGAGCCGTCCTTGGCGAACAGCGTCATCATCACGAAGACCTGCTTGGCACCGATGGCCAGGTCCATGGCCCCACCGACGGCGGGGATGGCATCCGCCGCTCCGGTATGCCAGTTGGCCAGGTCGCCGTGGTGCGACACCTGAAACGCACCGAGCACACACACGTCGAGATGGCCGCCGCGCATCATCGCGAACGAGTCCGCGTGGTGGAAGTAGGACGCACCCGGCAGCTCCGTCACGGGGATCTTGCCGGCGTTGGTCAGGTCGGTGTCGATCTCGTCTCCAACCGCGGCCGGCCCCATCCCGAGCATCCCGTTCTCCGTGTGCAGGACGATGCCCGCAGCTGGATCCAGGTAGTCGGCCACTGTGGTCGGCTGGCCGATCCCTAAGTTCACGTACGAACCCGCCGGGATGTCCCGAGCGACGAGTGCGGCCAGCTCCTTCCGGCCCAGCGGCCCACGCTCGGTGTGCTCGACGGTCGACGAGATGCCGGTATGCGTGTCCACCCGGGTATCGGTCATGAGGCCTCCCTTCGTGCGGACGGCGCGGCCGATCCCTCGGCCGACAGGTCGAGAACGCGGTTGACGAAGATCGACGGCGTGACGACATTCTCCGGGTCGAGCGCGCCGACGGGAACCACTTGCGAGACCTCGGCAATAGTGAGCTCGGCCGCCGCGGCCATCACGGGCCCGAAGTTGCGGGCCGTCTTCCGGTACACGAGGTTGCCCATTCCGTCGGAGATGTGCGCTCGAATCAAAGCGACGTCACCGCGCAGCGGGTACTCCAAGACGTAGTCACGGCCGTCGATCGTGCGCGTCTCCTTGCCCTCAGCCAATGGCGTTCCAACACCGGTCGGCGTGAAGAACGCCCCGATCCCGGCGCCGGCCGCCCGCATCCGCTCAGCCAGATTGCCCTGTGGCACCACCTCGAGGTCCACCTGACCCGCCCGGTACAGACCGTCGAACACCCAGGAGTCGGACTGCCGAGGAAACGAGCAGATCATCTTGCGGACCCGGCCCGCCGCCAGCAGCGCGGCAAGCCCCGTGTCCCCGTTGCCGGCGTTGTTGGACACCACGGTGAGGTCCGCGGCGCCCTGCCGGATCAGCGCGTCGATGAGGTCGACGGGCATGCCCGCCATGCCGAAGCCACCGACGAGAACCGTTGCCCCGTCAGGGATCCCGGCGACCGCCGCATCCGCATCCGTGACGATCGAGACGCGTGACATCAGGCGTCTGCGTTCTCGAGCACGACGGCAAGGCCCTGACCCACGCCGATGCAGATGGCCGCGACGCCCCACCGGAGACCGCCGTCACGGAGACGCTTCACCAGCGTGCCGAGGATGCGTCCGCCGGAGGCGCCCAGCGGATGGCCGATCGCGATGGCCCCGCCCTTGGCGTTGACGATCTCCGGATCGACGCCCCACGCGTCGATACAGGCCAGCGACTGCACCGCGAACGCCTCGTTCAGCTCGACCGCCCCGACGTCGGACCACTCGATTCCCGCCCGCCGCAACGCCTTTTCCGTTGCCTCGACCGGCGCATACCCAAACATCTGCGGCTCCAAGGCCGCCGCAGCCCGCCCCGCGAACCGAGCCAGCGGCGCGCTGCCGATCCGCGACTGTGCCGCCTTCGATCCCAGCACCACCGCCGAGGCGCCGTCGTTCAGCGGTGACGCGTTGCCGGCCGTGATCGTCCCCTTGGGGCGGAACGCCGGCGTCAGCGTCGCAAGCTTCTCCACCGAGGTCTCAGGCCGGATCGACTCGTCGCGCGCGACATCGGCGCCGGGGACGCTCACGGTGATGTCATCGTAGAAACCCTCGGTCCAGGCGGCGTCGGCCAGCTGGTGCGACCGGGCGGCGAAGGCGTCCTGCCGCTCCCGCGGGATAGCGAACTTCTCCTGCAGCTGTTCATTGCTCTCGCCCAGCGACACCGTCCACTCGGGCGGCATGTTGGGGTTGACCAACCGCCAGCCGAGCGTCGTCGACACGGCCGTGACATCCCCCGCTGGGAACGGCTTCGCCGGTTTGGGCAGCACCCACGGGGCCCGCGTCATCGACTCCACGCCGCCGGTGACGACGACGTCGGCGTCGCCCGACTCGATGGTGCGCGACCCGATCATGGCAGCGTCCAGGCTCGACCCGCAGAGCCGGTTCACCGTCGTGGCGGGCACGGTTACCGGCAGTCCCGACAACAGCACCGCCATACGACCGACGTTGCGGTTGTCCTCACCGGCGCCGTTCGCATTGCCCCAGACGACGTCCCCGATGTCCTGCGGGTCCAGGTCCGGCACGGTGGCCAGCACGCCAGTCAGCGCGGTGGCCGCGAGATCGTCGGGACGGACGCCGGCCAGGCCACCGTTGAACCGCCCGAAGGGGGTCCGTATCGCGGCATACACGTATGCGGACTCGCCAGTGTCGTTGGTCATCAGGGCTCCTCGGTGGAGATGGGTTCCGCAAGGACGGTCTGCGCGATGCGGAAGGCAGTGTTGGCGTCCGGCACGCCGCAGTAGATCGCGCTCTGGAGGATCACCTCTTTGATCTCCGCGTCGGTCAGGCCGTTGCG
>JBKPQA010000133.1:0-7127 GCA_046733835.1 Actinomycetota bacterium | reverse complement strand
GCGTCCGTGACCGGCTCCATGGCTGTCGGGTGACCAAGGGGCTGGTCGCATTCACGCCAGACGCCATACCGCCGGACGAGGTGATCCGCGACATGGTCCGGTACCGCCTCGCGGCGCTGACTGACTAGGCGTCCTCCTCGTTCCAGATCCGCACCTTCCTGGCCTTCGCCACCGCGACCGGTTCGCCTTCTCGGCGTTCGGCGGCGGCGACGCGGAGGCGGTATCCGAGGAGGACAAATCCAAACACCGACGTGAGCCACCACTGGAACGCGTAAGCCTGGTGCGGACCCAGGTCGGTGTCCGGGGCGGGGAGAGGTTCAGGGCGCGGTCCGGCCGGCTGCTCCAAGCCGAGAACGAGGTACGCGTCGAGCACGGAGCCGCCGCCGGTCTGCCGAGCTGCGGCGCCTAGGTCGATGCTGGCCAGCTGGCCGGGCGGCAGGTCCTTGCCCAGGTCCGGCTCGCCGCCGCGCAGCCATCCCTCGACCGTGATGTCCCCGCCAGGTGCCGGCGGAACTGGGGGAAGGTCGGCCGCGGAGTCGGGGTTGGCGACCCAGCCCCGGTCGACCAACAGCCGCGTGCCCGAGAGCGTGCCAGTCGGGTAGAAGGGGGCCAGGACCTCCAGGCCGGGCCGGCCGTCGAGGACGCGGTTGCGGACGAGGAGTTGCTGACCGGACGCATACCGGCCGGTCGCCGTGACCCGCAGCCATTGGTCCTCCTCGGAGAGCGGTATGCGTGTCGTCACGGCATCGAGCGGCACCGGCGTCGCGGCGTAGTGCGAGCTGACCGCGTCGGCCTGGACCTTGCGGTCCTCGTAGCGGCTCCACTGCCAGCGCCCGAGCAGGATGCACGCGGCCGCGAACGCGATGGCGAGGGCCAGGCCGCCGAGCATCCGCCGCGAGGCGAGCGCCGTGAGCACCGCCTCACGTTACCCGGCGTGCGTGTGGCGGCCGTCGGCATACAGTTGTTGGGGTGACCGCCCTGCCGATTCCGCGGCTGCGTCCTCAGGGCGTGGTGGGGCTGGCCGGTCTGCCGGACCAGTTCGGGCGGGTGGCGCGCGACCTGCGGGTGTCCGTGACGGACCGCTGCAACCTGCGGTGCACCTACTGCATGCCGGCCGAGGGACTGCCGTGGCTGCCGAAGCCGGAGATGCTCAGCGACGAGGAGCTGTTGCGGGTCATCGGCGTCTTCGTCGGTCTCGGCGTGCGGCAGGTGCGGCTGACCGGCGGCGAGCCGTTGCTGCGGCGGTCGATCGTCGACGTCGTGGCCGGTATCGCGGCCCTCCAGCCGCGCCCGCAGATCGCCATGACGACGAACGGGGTCGGGCTGGAGCGGGTGGCGGGGGCCTTGGCCGAGGCGGGGCTGAACCGGGTCAACGTCAGTCTCGACACGATCGACGCCGAGACGTTCACCCGGCTGACTAGGCGGGACCGGCTGACCGACGTCGAGAAGGGTCTGGCCGCCGCCGCGGAGGCCGCGCTGACTCCCGTCAAGGTCAATGCGGTGGCGATGCGGGGGGTGAACGACACCGCTGTCGCGGACGTGCTCGCGTGGTGCCTGGATCGTGGGTACGAGCTGCGGTTCATCGAGCAGATGCCGCTGGACGCGCAGCACTCCTGGGACCGCGCGTCGATGGTGACGGCCGACGAGATTCGCTTCCGGTTGTCCGAGCGGTTCCAGCTGACGGCGTTGCCGTCGCGTGAGCGGGGGAGCGCGCCGGCGGAGCGGTTCCTGGTGAACGGCGGTCCGGCAACGGTCGGCATCATCGCCAGCGTGTCGGAGCCGTTCTGTGCGGCGTGCGACCGGACCCGGCTTACCGCCGACGGACAGGTCCGGAACTGCCTGTTCTCCGAGGCCGAGACCGACCTGCGCGGGCCGCTGCGTGACGGTGCTTCGGACGCGGAGCTGGCCGAGCTGATCCAGGGCGAGATGTGGCGCAAGCGACGCGGTCACGGTATCGGCGAGCCCGGCTTCCATCAGCCAGACCGCCCGATGTCCTCCATCGGCGGCTGAGGCCACTCTGGGCAATCGCCAGGGCGGTGAGAAGTTCCCCGTCTGGGAGGAACACGTCACCGCGATGGCAGTTGTGGACAACTGAAGTGGCTCCTCGTTGCGGTCCGCAAGGCTGGAGGGATGGAGGAGTCGGAGTGATTCCGCACGTTGGGGCCTCCGGCTCTTCCGTGCGATCTCGATGACCTCCGACGGGTGGCGTCAGCCCAGTTCGGGCTCGTCACGCGTCAGCAGTGCCTTGCTGCCGGACTCTCGACCAAGGCCATCGAGCTCCGGCTGGGAGCGGTCGTTGGCGGCGGATCCAGCACGGGGTCTATCAGACTGCACCGGGGCGAGAGGACTGGTGGTCATCCGCGCTAGCTGCACATCTGGCCTGCGGTCCGGATGCCGCGTGGTCGCATCAGACGGCCGCCTTCGTGTGGGGTTTGCTGCCGGCGCCCCCTCGGACGCTCGAGCTGCTGGTCCCTCGGGACTTCGCGATCCGTCCGCCACGCGGCGCCATCGTGCGACGGAGCCGTCATCTCAATGACCGTGTCGACCAGCTGTGGTGGCCGTGGGTGACCACCGTCGAGGACACCATCCCGGATATTGGCGAGACTCCCACCGTCGACGAGCTGTTCGCGCTTCTTGGGCGAGCGTTCCAACGTCAGCGGACGTCGGAGACGGTGGTCCTGGCCAGACTGGCGGCGCGTGCTCGGCATGCGCGCCGGGGTCTCCTGGCGGACGTTCTGGGCGACGTGGCTGGTGGCGCGGAGAGCGCCATGGAGCTGCGCTATTTGCACGACGTCGAGAGGGGCGCATCGGCGGCCCCGCGGTCAGCGGCAGCACCCTTCGGCGCTTGGACGGCCGGAGCGCCACGATGTCGCCTACGTCGAGCAACCAGTTCTCGTCGAGCTGGACGGCCGGCTGGGCCATGACGGCCCGGCCGCGCGCGTTCACGATGGACGACGGGACCGGCGGAGCCCGAGACATGGCTGGCTCACGATGCGGGCCTTCTGGCCCGACGTTGCAGGCACTCCATGCGACCTGGCCGAGGAGGTCGCGACCGTGCTGCACACCAGGGGCTGGAAAGATCCGGAACGTCGCTGTCGGCGCCGAGCATGCGCCGTTCGGATGGGTTCCCGCTCAAGGCGGTGACAATTACCCGCGGGAGGGCGTGTTTGTCACCGCCTTGTCTCGTGTAGGGCGGGCGAGCGTCGGCGGGATCAGCCGTGGGCCTCGGTGAGGTCGGCCACGTCGATGACGTCACGGAGGAAACCGCGCAACCGCAGGAAGTCGCCGAGCGATGCCTCGTGCTCCGCGCACGCCAGCCAGACCTTGCGCCGGGCCTCGTCGTGAAGTTTCGGGTTGTTCCAGAGCAGCGCCCGCGTCGCCTCGTTGCGGCACCCCTTCGCGCTGCAGACGAGCTCGGCCGCCACGAAACCCAGGGCCTCAGCTGTCGACGACGCGGCCGTGAATCGTGCGGTCCTCGTCGTCGTCTCGCGAGGCGGGCAGGGCCGCCGGTGGTTCGTGGTCGACCGGCGTCACCGCCTCGCCCGACCGTGGCCCCACGGCGTTGGCCATGACGACGGCGATGTAGGGCAGAACCACGGCCAGCGCCACGAACGACCACCGCACCCAGCCCTGCGTGAACAGCGCCAACGCCCCGCAGACGACGCGGATTCCCATGGTCAGCAGGTACCGCCGGATCCGATGCCCCTGGTCGTCCGCTGCCGAAACCGGGGCGGTCGTCACCGACTGAATCTCCCGCGGGGTCGAGGGGCGGGAGCGGGCCCGTCCGGGCTGCTCCGAGCCATTCTCGCGCCTCACCACCTCACTCTACGTCCGGCCTCCGACGGCCGCCCGGGGGTGTGTCACGCGCCGCACTGCATGTCCGACGCGAGGTTCGCTAGCGTTCGGGGCGACACCCTGTCCGCCTGCCGACCCCGACGGAGCCTCGATGACGCAGCCCGACGACACCGCCCGCAGGAACGTCCTCGTCACCGGCGGCAACCGGGGAATCGGACTTGCTATCGCCCGGGCGTTCGCCGAGGCCGGCGATAACGTCGTCATCACCAACCGCAAGGGCGACGCCCCGGAGGGGCTGCGGGCCGTCCGGTGCGAGGTCACCGACACTGACTCTGTCAACGCCGCCTTCGACGAGGCCGAGCAGCTGCTCGGCGCACCGGTCGAGGTCCTCGTGGCGAACGCCGGTATCACCCGTGACACCCTGCTCATGCGGATGAGCGACGAGGAGTTCGACGAGGTCATCTCCACGAACCTCGCCGGCGCTTTCAAGTGCGCCCGGCGGGCGAGCAAGGGCATGATCCGGCTGCGGCGCGGTCGGATCATTCTCATCTCCAGCGTTGTCGGCCTCTATGGAGCGCCGGGCCAGGCGAACTACGCCGCCAGCAAGTCGGGACTCGTGGGCCTGGCGCGGGCGATCACCCGAGAGCTGGGCGGCCGCGGCATCACCGCCAACGTCGTCGCGCCCGGCTTCATCGACACGGATATGACGCAGGCGCTGCCCGACAAGGTCCGCGACTCCTACCTGGCGGCGATCCCGGCGGGTCGGTTCGGAGACGCACACGAGGTCGCCGCCGCGGTGCGGTTCCTCGCCAGTCCTGAGGCGGCATACATCACCGGGGCCGTGATCCCCGTGGACGGCGGCGTGGGAATGGGGCACTGACATGGGCATCCTCGAGGGCAAGAAGCTCCTGATCACCGGCGTCCTCATGGACTCCTCGATCGCCTTCCACGTCGCCAAGATCGCGCAGGAGGAAGGCGCCGAGGTGGTGCTCACCTCCTTCGGCCGCACCATGAAGATCACTCAGACCATCTCCCGCCGGCTGCCGAGCGCGCCGCCGGTCGTCGAGCTCGACGTCACGAACGAGGAGCACCTCGACACCCTGGCGGAGCGCCTCAAGGAGCATGTCGACGGCCTGGACGGAGTGCTGCACTCGATCGGTTTCGCGCCGCAGGGCGCCTTCGAGTTCATGACCGGCACCTGGGAGGACGTGTCGACCGCGATGCGCGCGTCCGCATACTCTCTCAAGGCCTTGGCCGTCGCGGCCCTTCCGCTGATGGAGGACGGCGGCAGCATCGTCGGGCTGACCTTCGACGCCAAGTTCGCGTGGCCGGTCTACGACTGGATGGGCGTGGCCAAGGCGGCGTTCGAGTCGACGAACCGGTACCTCGCCCGCGATCTAGGCTCTCGCCACATTCGCGCGAACCTCGTTGCGGCCGGCCCCATCCGGACGACCGCGGCCAAGTCGATCCCCGGCTTCGAGCGGTTCGAGGAGGTCTGGGACGAACGCGCGCCGCTGGGCTGGAACGTCAACGACCCGGTGCCCGCGGCCAAGGCCTGTGCTGCCCTGCTGTCCGACTGGTTCCCCGCGACCACCGGCGAGATCGTCCACGCCGACGGCGGCGTCCACGCGATGGGGCAGTGAGCGACCTCGTCGAGGTTGGTGAGGTACGCGTCCTCGACGGTCCGAACCTCTACTTCGCCCGGCCGGCCGTCAAGGTCTCGCTGCGGCTGCCCGGGTACCTGGCCCTCGAGCGCCGGTATGCGTCGGAGCTGGCCGAGCGCTGTGGCCTCCGCTCGCCCCGGCCGGGGCAGCCGAACACGGCCCAACGACAACGGTTCGTGATGCGGCTGGCCGCCCACGTGATGCGTCGCGTGGTCGCGGGCGTCGGGCCGAAGCGGATCACCGTCCGCACCCGTCCGGGGAGCACGGTGGACGAGATCGTCGTCGCCATTCCCTGGCGGCACCGAAACTGGGGCCGCCTGGCCGGAGAGGCCCTCGGCCCCGTGCTGGAGGCGCTCCTCGGTGACGCCGGCACCCATACCGAGTCCGTGGACCGGACCGTCGCCGAAGCGGGCGAGCGAATTCGCGTCGAGGAGCCCGGCGGATCGTCGCCGGTTCGCGCCCCGTCAGTACCGGTTGTCTCGATCACCGGCACGAACGGCAAGACCACGACCACTCGGCTGGTGGCCCACATCGCCATGACGGCCGGCAAGAAGACCGCCTGGAGCTCCACGTCCGGAGTCGTCGTCATGGGGGAGACCGTCGACGAGGGCGACTTCTCGGGACCGGCCGGGGCGCGGGAGGTGCTTGCGACGCCGGGTCTCGAGATCGGCGTCCTCGAGACCGCCCGGGGCGGGATGCTGTTGCGCGGCATGGGGGTCGCTGCCAACCACGTCAGCGTGGTGACCAACGTGACCGCCGATCACCTCGGTCAGCAGGGCATTGAGACGCTGGACCAGCTGGCCGAGGTGAAGGCCATCGTCACGACGGTGACCAAGCCCGACGGCTGGGTCGTCCTCAACGGCGAGGACCCACGGGTCTGGGCCATGCGCCACCGGATCCAGGCTCGGCCGTGGGCGTTCAGCGTGGACCCGGACGCGCCGGCGCTGCGCGAGTCGACCGCCGCCGATGGGCGTGGCATCACCGTCCTCGACGGCGACATCGTGGTCCTGACGCGCGGCGCCGATCCGGACCGGCTGGTGCGTATTGTCGACGTCCCGGTCACGCTGTCCGGGCTGTCCCGCCACAACACCGCCAACGCCCTCGCCGCCACGGCCGCGGCCCTGGGACTTGGGCTGTCGCGTACGGCGGTCGTGCAAGGACTGCGGACCTTCACCCCTGACCCGGTGCTCAACGAGGGCCGGCTCAACACCTACACGCTGCCGCTCGACGGAGCCGGCCGGGCCACGGTCATCATCGACCTGGCGCACAACGAGGCGGGGCTCGAGGCGCTGCTCGAGGTCGCGCACGGACTCGCCGCTCCGGGAGCACGGGTCCATCTCGCCCTCGGCGGTACCGGGGATCGTTCCGACGAGGCGATCCAAGCCCTCGGGGAGATCGCGGGAAAGCACGCGGACCATGTCGTCGTCGCGCACAAGCCGAAGTACCTGCGCGGTCGCACGATTGCCGAGGTGGACCAGCACCTGCGCACTGGGCTCGCTCGGGCGGGGGTTGGAGAGGTGGAGTCCTATGGCACGGAGATGGAAGGACTTGTAGCCGTCGTGCCGACTCTGGCCGACGGCGACGTCCTGGCCTTCATGTGCCACGACTCGCAGGCCGCCATCCGGGACTGGCTCGCCGACCACGGGGCAACCGTCGACGACCCTTCGA
>JBKPQA010000132.1:0-3882 GCA_046733835.1 Actinomycetota bacterium | reverse complement strand
GTCCTACCTCGCCATGCTGGCCGGCGGCGACTTCATCAAGACGTCCACGGGGAAGATCTCGCCCGCGGCCACGATGCCGGTGGCGCTCATCATGCTCGAGGCGGTCCGCGACTGGCGCGACGAGACCGGCGTGCAGGTCGGGGTCAAGCCGGCGGGCGGGATCCGCTCCAGCAAGGACGCGTTGAGGCATCTGGTCATGGTGAGTGAGATCGCCGGCGACGACTGGATGAACCCGGACTGGTTCCGGTTCGGTGCGTCGAGTCTGCTCAACGACCTCCTCCTGCAACGCCAGAAGCTGCGCACCGGCGCATACTCCGGCCCCGACTACGTCACGATCGACTGAGGCAAGAGGAGCTCCACTGCCATGCCTGCCTTCGAATACGCCCCCGCCCCCGAGTCCCGCTCGGTCGTCGACATCCATTCGTCCTACGGGCTGTTCATCGGCGGCGAGTTCGTCGACTCCGCCGGCGACACCAGCTTCAAGACGATCAGTCCGGCGACCGAGGAGGTGCTCGCCGACATCACGGAGGCGACTGCCGACGACGTCGATCGCGCGGTCAAGGCCGCCCGACAGGCATACGAAGGTCCGTGGGGCCGGATGTCCGGCGCCGACCGCGGCAAGTACCTCTTCCGCATCGCCCGCATCCTCCAGGAGCGCGCCCGCGAGTTCGCCGTCCTCGAGACGCTCGACAACGGCAAGCCGATCAAGGAGTCGCGCGACGTCGACATCCCGCTGTCGGCAGCGCACTTCTTCTACCACGCCGGATGGGCCGACAAGCTCGAGTATGCGGGTCTGGCGCCGGCGGGCGGTGGGCTGCCGCGACCGATCGGCGTGGTCGGGCAGGTCATCCCCTGGAACTTCCCGCTGCTCATGCTGGCCTGGAAGATCGCGCCGGCTCTGGCCTGCGGCAACACCGTCGTCCTCAAGCCGGCCGAGACCACGCCGCTCACCGCCCTGCTCTTTGCCGAGGTATGCCAGCAGGCCGACCTCCCGCCCGGAGTGGTCAATATCGTCACCGGCGCCGGTGAAACGGGGCGCGCGCTTGTCGAGAATGCCGGCGTCGACAAGATCGCCTTCACCGGCTCGACCGAGGTCGGCAAGGCGATCGCGCGCACCATCGCGGGTACGCGGGTCCGCGCCACCCTCGAGCTGGGCGGCAAGGCGGCCAACATCGTTTTCGACGACGCGCCGGTCGACCAGGCGGTCGAGGGCATCGTCAACGGCATCTTCTTCAACCAGGGCCACGTCTGCTGCGCCGGATCACGGCTGCTGGTCCAGGAGTCGGTCCACGACGAGGTGATCCGGAAGCTCAAGAGGCGGTTGACGACCGTCCGGGTCGGGGACCCGCTCGACAAGAACACCGACCTCGGCGCCATCAACTCGGCCGCCCAGCTGGGCCGCATCCGCGAGCTGTCCGGCATCGGGGAGCAGGAGGGCGCCGAGCGCTGGAGCCCGCCGTGTGAGCTGCCGAGTCGCGGGTTCTGGTTCCCGCCAACGGTTTTCACCGGTGTCGCGCAGACGCACCGGATCGCGCAGGAGGAGGTCTTTGGACCGGTTCTGGCGGTGCTGACGTTCCGCACGCCGCAAGAGGCGGTGGCCAAGGCCAACAACACGCCGTACGGCCTGTCCGCCGGGGTCTGGACCGAGAAGGGGTCCCGGATTCTCTGGATGGCCGACCAGCTCCGCGCCGGTGTGGTCTGGGCCAACACCTTCAACAAGTTCGACCCGACGTCGCCGTTCGGCGGCTACAAGGAGTCCGGCTACGGCCGCGAGGGTGGTCGCCACGGTCTCGAGGCCTACGTCGCTCTGGGAGACGTCCAGTGAGCCCCACCGCCACCCGGCAGCCGGCCAAGACCGCACCGCCCGGCCCGCGGCTCGACGTCCGCAAGACGTACAAGCTTTACATCGGCGGTGCCTTCCCGCGCAGCGAGTCCGGCCGGTCGTATGTCGTGTCCGACACCAAGGGCCGGTTTCTCGCCAACGCCGCAAAGGCGTCGCGCAAGGACGCCCGCGACGCGGTCAGCGCCGCCCGAGCCGCGTTCCCCGGATGGGCCGGCACCACCGCATACAACCGCGGGCAGGTGCTGTATCGCGTCGCCGAGGTGATGGAAGGCCGGTTCGACCAGTTCGTCGGGGAGGTATCCGCGGCTGAGGGCCTCAACGCGGCGCGCGCCCGGGAAACGGTGGCGGCGGCGATCGACCGATGGGTCTGGTACGCCGGCTGGTCGGACAAGCTGGCTCAAGTCCTGGGGAACCTCAACCCCGTTGCCGGGCCCTACTTCGACATCTCCGCGCCCGACCCCACCGGTGTCGTCGCGGCGCTCGCCCCGCAGTCGTCGTCGCTGCTCGGGTTGGTCAGCGTGGTGGCGCCCATTGTCGTCTCCGGCAACACATGCGTCGTCGTCACCAGCGCGACCCGTCCATTGCCGGCGGTGACGCTGTCCGAGGCCCTGGCGACGAGCGACGTCCCCGGCGGCGTGATCAATGTCCTGACCGGTCACACAGGGGAACTGGCGCCGTGGCTCGCGTCGCACCGTGACGTCAACGCGCTCGACCTCACCGGTGCCGCGGACGCCGAGGGCGTCGCGTGGGGCCACCTCGAGGCGGCCGCGGCCGACACCGTCAAGCGGGTGCTGCGGCCGGCCGGCACGGGCAAGGCCGCCCTCGAACCCGACTGGTCCGCGGCCCCCGACCTGCGCAGGATCCGCGCCTTCCTCGAGACCAAGACGGTCTGGCACCCCAAGGGCCGGTGACCTTCCCCCGGTTCGTGCTCTGGACGGTACGGAATTCGAGCACCTTCAGAGCACGAACCGGCGGGCGAGGGCGGGTTGTGGTCCTGGCGGGTCCGTCGGGTGCTGGGAAGTCGCGGCTGTCGGCCCGGCTGCACGCCGCATACGGGTGGCCGGTGGTGCGGCTCGACGACTTCTATCGAGACCTATCCCCGGACGGAGACGACACGACCTTGCCCACCCGCGAGCTGGGGGGCACGACCATCGTCGACTGGGACGACCCGGCGTCGTGGAACGCCGACGCGGCTATCGCGGCGCTCGAGGAGCTGATCAGGACGGGCTCGGCGGAGGTCCCGGTCTATGACATCGCCCGATCCGCCGCGACGGGAACCGCCCGGGTCGACCTGGATCCCGATGCTCTGGTGGTGGCCGAGGGAATCTTCGCCGCTGAGATCGTCGCCGACCTACGGGCGGCCGGGCTGCTCCATTCGGCCTGGTGCGTTCGCCATCGACGGTGGGTGACGTTCGTGCGCCGGCTGGTCCGCGACCTAGCGGAGCGACGCAAGCCGCCGCTCGTGCTTCTGCGCCGCGGGCTGGCCCTGAGGCGCGCCGAGCCGGCGATCGTCCATCGGATGGAGCAGCTCGGCGCAACCTCGGCGACGCCGGCGCAGGTCGAGCGGTGGCTGCGTGCCGCCCTGCGACCCTTGCCGCAGGCGTGACGGCGAACGGAGACTTGAGGACGTGGGCGACTGGTTTCGCGAGAACATCCTCGACACCGGTCGCCTGCCGCTCTTCTGCTTCTTCGTCGCGTTCCTCCTGACGTTCGGGTTCATTCGGTTCTCGGTGCGGATGATCCGCGCGGAGGTGAGCTGGTGGCCCGGCAACATCACGCCCGGAGGGCTGCACATCCACCACGTGGTCTTCGGGACGGTCGCCATGGTGGTCGGTGGGGTGGCGGGACTGGCGGCGCCATGGGAGCCGGTCGCCTGGCGGGCGACCTGCGCGGGACTGTTCGGCATCGGGACCGCGCTGGTCCTCGACGAGTTCGCCCTCATCCTCCATCTCGAGGACGTCTACTGGGCCGAGGAGGGACGGCTGTCGGTGGACGCCGTCGCCGTCGCGGCCGGCGTGACGGGGCTCCTCGTCCTCGGC
>JBKPQA010000131.1:0-3261 GCA_046733835.1 Actinomycetota bacterium | reverse complement strand
CGCGCTTGGCCGAGTAGATGACGAGCGCGTACTTGCTGTCGGCCGCCTGGAGCAGGTCGTCGATCGGCGGGTTGGTGATGCCGATGGGGTTGGCCACGGTTCCGGACATGGGTTGGCTCTCGTCTCCTCGATAGGGCAGCGTGCTCGGGACATCACTTATCCCGCTGACGCGATCGCATCCATGATACGAGCTCTTCGCTGGCCCGCCGAACGTCGTCGTTGACGATGACCACGTCGAACTCCGGCGCAGCCGCCAGCTCGTCCCTCGCTGTCTGCAGGCGACGCTCCCGCTCCTCGTCCCCTTCGGTCCCTCGCCCGACGAGCCGGCGGACCAGCTCCTGCCATGACGGCGGCGCGAGGAACGCGAACAACGCACCCGGCATGGAGTCGCGGACCTGACGCGCACCTTGCAAGTCGATCTCCAGCATCGCCAATCGACCCTCGCGCAGCGCTCGCTCGACCGGACCCCGTGGAGTGCCGTACTTCGCCCGGCCGTGCACGACCGCATACTCGAGAAACTCGCCCGCCGCGACGAGCCGGTCGAACTCGGCGTCGTCGACGAAGTGGTAGTGGACGCCGTCGACCTCATCCGGTCGGGGTGGCCGCGTCGTCATGGACACCGACAGCCACACCTGCGGGAAATGCGTTCGGATGTATGCGGAAACGGTTCCCTTGCCGACCGCCGTCGGCCCCGCCAGGACGACGAGACGGGAGGGCGGCGGCTCTGCGTCGACCACCGACTCGGCGGCCGGCTCGGTCACTCCCGGTCGAAGCGGGCGATGAGCGCCGCGGCCTGGTTGGCGCCGAGGCCGCGGACCCGCCGGGACTCCGAGATCCCGACTTCATCCATGATCTGCCGCGCCCGAACTCGGCCGACTCCGGGCAAGGACTCCAGCAGCGCCGAGACTTTCATCTTGCCGATGACCTCGTTGTCCTTGCCCTCCTTGATGACGTCCGCGAGCGAACCTTGCGAGTACTTGAGCCGGTTCTTCGCGGCGGCCCGCTCCCGACGGGCCACCGCCGCCTTGGCCAGAGCGGCGGCTCGTTGCTCCGGGGTCAGCGGCGGGAGGGCCACGGGTGCTCCTTCGGCTCTGCGGACGGTCGGCGGCGCTGCCAGCGAACCTACCCATCGCCCGACGCCCGGTGCAACGAGATGGCCGGTGCCGCCCGGCAGACTGGCACCATGAGCCTTCCCCTCGAGCGGCTCACCACGCGGGTATGCGTCGCCGGCGGCGGTCCCGCCGGCATGATGCTCGGACTTCTGTTGGCGCGCGCGGGGATCGACGTCCTCGTCCTCGAGAAGCACACAGATTTCTTCCGTGACTTCCGTGGCGACACCGTGCATCCGTCGACGCTGGACCTCATCGACCAGCTGGGCCTTCGCAACAAGCTGGAGGCGATCCCCCACAGCCGCCTGCGCACCCTCGACATCGTCGTGGGCTCGATGCGGCTACAGCCGATCGACTTCGGGCGACTACCGGGCCGAAACCGTGAGGTCGCTCTGATGCCGCAGTGGGACCTTCTCGATTTGCTTGCGGCGGAAGGCCGTCGGTACCCGGGCTTCCGGCTGGTCATGGGCGCCGAGGTGATCGACGTGGTCCGCACCGCCGGACGAGTCACCGGTGTCGTGGCGCGGACGGCTGAGGGCCAGATCCAGGTGGATGCGACCTTCACCGTGGCGGCTGACGGTCGCCATTCCACAGTGCGGGACCGGCTCCGGCTCACCGCGCGGGAAACCGGTGTGCCGATCGACGTCCTGTGGCTGCGACTGCCAAGACCGACCGTCCTGTTGCCTGACACGCTGGCGTACATCCGAGCGGACACGATGGTCGTGACCATCCCGCGGCCCGACTACCTCCAGTGCGGCGCGCTCATCCCGAAGGGCACGTTCGACGAGATCAAAGCCGTCGGCCTGCCGGCCTTCCGCCAGCGCATCGCCCGCTGCGCCCCGCCGTTGGCTGAGGTCGTCGACGACCTCACCGACTGGGAAGCGGTGAAGCTGCTCACCGTCCAGGTTGAGCTGCTGCCGCGATGGTCCGTGCCTGGGGCGCTGTGCATCGGGGACGCGGCGCACGCGATGTCGCCCGCGCTCGGCGTCGGCATCAACTTCGCGATTCAGGATGCTGTCGCCACGGCCAACCTCCTCGTGCCGGTACTGCGGTCACGGCCTGACGACCATGCCGCGCTGGACAAGGCGGCTCGGCAGGTCCAGCACCGGCGCCGCCGCCCAACATCGCTGATGCAACGGATCCAGATCGCGGCTCACCGGTTCCTGCGCAGCGGACGAGACCTGGTGCACGACCCGCCGAACCGGTTCGAGCGCACCGTTCCCGGTGCTGTTCTCGCTCTGCTGCGACCGGTGACCGCGCGGTTCATCGGGTACGGGTTCCGTCCTGAACGGATCAGCGACGAGGTGTTGAGCTCTCCCCCGCCCTGACAAGACCGCACTCATAAGCCTGGACGACCGCCTGAGCTCGCGTCTCCGCCCCGAGCTTGGCCAGGATCCGGTTGACGTGCGTCTTGACGGTCACCGGGCTGACGCCGAGCCGATCGGCGATCGCGTCGTTGGTCAGCCCGCCGGCCACCAGACGAAGAACGTCGACCTCGCGAGCGGTCAGCCCTGACAGAGCGGCCGGCGTACCGGTCGTCGGCTCGGGTCCCCGCACATGCTCCTCGATGAGGCGTCGGGTGAGCGAGGGGGCGAGCAGGGCCTCACCGGCCGCCACGAGCTCGATCCCTGCGACCAGCCGGTCGGGAGCCGTGGTCTTCAACAGGAACCCGGCGGCACCCGCCCGAAGCGCCCCGTAGACCAGCCCGTCGAGGTCGTACGTCGTGAGGACCAGAACGCGAGAGGGCAGCCGCTCCCGCACGATGGTGGCCGTCGCGGCGATCCCGTTGACCACCGGCATCCGGATGTCCATGAGGACGACATCCGGCCTCAGACGCCGGGTCAGGTCTACCGCCTCCGCGCCGTTCGCAGCCTCTCCGACGACGCGAATCCCGTTTGCTTCGAGGACCATTCGCAAACCAGACCGGATGATCTGCTGGTCGTCAGCAAGAATGACCGCGGTCATGGGGCCACCGGCTTGAGCGGCAGGTCGACCCGAACGGTGGTCCGCCCGTCGGTCTCGTGGTCGACGTTGAGCGCGCCGCCGAGGAGCTGCGCCCGCTCACGCATACCGACGATCCCGAGGCCGTCACCCCGGCCGATCCCGTTCGCCTCGTTGGTGGTTTCGATGAGCAGGTGGTCGGCGTCGCGGC
>JBKPQA010000130.1:0-10614 GCA_046733835.1 Actinomycetota bacterium | reverse complement strand
TCCTCGGTCGAGACCACGTCACTCACCGACCCGACGCTGTGGGGCGGGCCCGTCTCCGACGAGCGCTATCTCTGCGTCGCCCTGCCCGCTTGAGCAGGGCGATGCTCTGGTCGAATGGCCCCGTGCGACGCGACGTCTCGGCTCATGTGGCGCTCACGGTCAACGGTCCGACGACGCTGCTCTTCAGCACGGCCGTCTCGGCGACAGGCTTGAGCGTCGAGGAGCGGCTCGACCTCCGAGTCGACGGCCAGCCTGTGGATCCGATCACGTTCACCGACCATTACGGCAGCCGGCTGCACCAAGCCGCCTCCACTGGCTCACGGGTCGAGTTTGACTACGGCGCAACGGTATGCGGCCAGGCGGCTCCCTCGAGCGCCGAGCCGATCGACTTGGTCACCTTCCTGCGGCCGAGCCGCTACTGCGAGTCCGACGCGCTGGCGCCGACCGCTCAGGCGGAGTTCGGAGGCCTCGAGGGGCACGAGCTGCTCGGCGCGGTCGCCGCCTGGGTCCACGACAAACTGGCCTACGTCTCCGGGGCCTCACTCCCGACCGATGGGGCGGTCCGCACCCTTCTGGCGCGGCAGGGCGTCTGCCGGGACTTCGCCCACCTCACGATCGCCCTCCTGCGGGCACGAGACGTGCCCGCCCGGCTGGCGTCGGTGTATGCGCCGGGCCTGGAACCGATGGACTTCCACGCCGTCTGCGAGGCGTGGGTCGACGATGCATGGCAGCTCGTCGACGCGACGTGGTTGGCGCCGCGCCATAGCCTGCTGCGGATCGCGACCGGTCGCGACGCCGCCGACACGGCGTTCCTCACCAACAACGGCGCCGGCATCGTCCTCGAGGAGTTGCAGGTCACCGCGGTCGCCGACGAGCTGCCGGACGACGACTGGAGGTCGCCGGCCCAGCTCCGCTGACGCCGTTTGTGCGGGCAGCTGAGCCACCTGCGCCCGCGTGATGGCCTTTCCGGTCGGCGGGTTCTTGCCCCTATGACGGCAATACTCCGATCGGACCGCTGACCGTCGGCGCATACCGGCGGATGACTGCCTCAGTTGAGGTTGAGCCGCGAGGCCCCCGGACCTCCGGACAGCCCGAGGCGCGCGGCGAGCGCCGACTCGCGCTGCGCCATCCTCCGGACCAGGCCCAGCCGCGCACTGGTCTCGGACACCTCGAGCAGCCGCTGCCGGTCGTCGCGGTCGAGATCGAGCGACTCGGCGGCCCAGTACGCGAGCAGAGCCGGGTCGTCCGGCGGCGCCATCATTTCCAGCTCGACCGTAACCCCATGGATCTGGACCAGCTCGCGAACGGCGTCGGCTAGCACCGGGATCTGGGACTCGTCCCCAGGCCGCTCCTCGAGCCAGGTCACCTCAGCAGTCATCCACGGCGTGCCTGCGGACTCGTCGACGGCCTCCAACCGGAACCGGCGGGTGCCGTGGGTCAGGACGAGGAACAAGCGGGGGTTGACCTGCATGACCCGGTCGAGCACCGCCAAGCAGCCCACCGCATACAGCTCGTTGGTCCGGTCACCGACCTCATAGCCGTGCCGGATGGCGACGACTCCGAACCCCAGTTCCTCGCCCTCGCTGTCGATGAGGTGGCGCAGCAGGGCGACGTAGCGCTCCTCGAATACCTGGAGCGGCATCCGCATCCCCGGCAGCAAGGTGCCGCCCAGCGGGAAGAGCGGGAGGGACGGCATACCCGACTCTAAGCGGACCGGTCCACGACGAGCATCTCGTCGGCGCGCGCCTGGAACCGAAACGGCACGGGGACCAGTCGAGTCGACAGCCGTCCCTCGTCCGCCAGCCGATCCCTCACAGAAGCGAGGAACCCGACCGGACCACCTGATCCCTGGTGCACCAACAGGTACACACGGACCTCGCGGGCCACCCGGGCCATCTCTCGAAGAGCGGCCTCGTGCCAGTCCTCGTCGAGGTGCTCCGCCCAGGTGAAGAGCAGGTGCGAGCACAGCGCGAGATCGAAGGACGCGTCAGCGAAGGGCAGCCGAGGCAGCTCGGCGGCGACGTACCGGTGCGGATGCGCGTCGTGGTCCGCAAGGAACGCCTCGAGCGCCGTCCGGCGCATCTCCCCTTGCCGCTCCGGCGAGCCGTACCAGTCGAGGACGAAGTGGTCGGGGTTCGCCGCCACGATGTCCGCTGCGCCGGCGAGGCCCTCCCGTGCGGAGTCGGCCAGATCTCCAGCGCCGAGCCGGTAGGCCGGGTCCACGGCAACCGCGTCGACTCCGCGGGCCGTCGCGCCCGCCACGAAACCGGACGCTCCCGCGGAGCAGTCCACCACCCGGCGCGGCAGCCGGTCCGGGTCCAGGGCGAAGAAGGCGACGTACTCCTCCAACGACCGCGAGGTGACCAGCACCTGCCGGAACTGGCTTGTCGGCATTGACGGACGAATCGCTGGGCAGAGCGCTCTGGGCAAGAGGAGCGATGCGGATCACGCGTGTCCGGCCGCGACGTCCCAGCCGAACTCCGACACCTGGCCGGCGGCGCCCGTCGCCGCCTGTTGGGTGTAGGCAACGCGGATCTTCGCGAACGACAAGGCGACGTTCTCCATCGGGCGGCTGTCGTCGGCGGTGTCGGCCAGCAGGCAGGTGGTCACCAGAAGGTCCTGCAGCTCGACGACGAGGATGTCGACGGGCCGGGGACCCGCCGACGTCACCGTCAGCCGACCCTTGGGGATGTGCCGGCCACTCGCTACCGCGAGCATCAAGGCCGGCGTCGCCTTGTCGAGGACCTTGGTGACGGCGACATCAGTGAAGGTGGCCCGACCGGTTCCACTGCCGCCACCGCTGTGCGGCCCGACGGGATTGCTCACGCCGAACGACCAGGCGGTGACGTCGATCTCCTTGGCGTGCCGGGCGTCCGTGGACTCCCCCTCGATGCCGTCCAGCTTGAGGAACACGGGCACGGGGGACCCCTCGGGTTGGGCGCGGATGCGACTCTCAGAGGATGGCACCACGATGGGCGCCGTGGGCACGATCACCGAGTACTCGCGCAGTGGGCTGACCTTCGACGTCACGGACCGCGGCGACCCCGCCGACCCGACGGTCGTCCTCCTGCACGGGTTTCCCGAGGACCGACAGTCGTGGGACCCGATCTCCGAGCGGCTGGTCGCCGCTGGGCTCCGTACCCTGGCTCCCGACCAACGCGGGTACAGCCCTCGGGCGCGCCCGACCGAGCGGTATCCCCAGGCATACGCCCTTCCGGAACTGGTCGATGACGTCGTCGCATTGCTCGACGCGGCCGAGGTCGAGCGGGCGCATCTGGTCGGACACGACTGGGGCGGCGGCCTGGCCTGGACGGTGGCTGGAAACCACCCGGACCGAGTCGCCACGCTGACCGCGCTGTCAACGCCACATCCCGCCGCCGTCCGTAGAGCGGCGACCACCACGGCGTGGCAGTTCGCGCACTCCTCCTACATGCTCTTCTTCCAGCTGCCGTGGCTGCCCGAGCAGGTGTTGGGGCGCGGTTTCGAACGAATACTCCTCGGCTCGGGTCTTCCGCGCGCCGAGGCGGAGCGGTATGCGGGTCGTATGCGCGAGCCGGGGGCTCTCACCGGTGCGCTGGGCTGGTACCGCGCGCTGCGGCACGGCAGCGGTGCGCTGCACCGCTGCCGGGTTCCGACGACGTTCGTGTGGGGGCGCCGCGACGCATACCTTGGCCGGCAGGCGGCCGAGGCCACCGGGGCCATGGTGCTCGGCGACTACCGGTTCGTCGAGGTGGACGAGGGCCATTGGCTCCCGGAGCGGCAACCGGAGCTGTGCGCCACTGAGATCGCCGCCCGGGTGGCCGGGGCCGTGTGACGGTGATCGGTGGTGGAGTGAGGCCGTGCCCGTCACCGTCGACGACGTCCGTGCCGTCGCGGCACCGCTGCCGCGCGCTTACGAGGTGGTTGTCCGGGACCGGGTGAAGTTCCGGGTCGGCCGCATTGTCTGGCTCGCCTTCTCCCGCGACGAGACGACGATGGGTTTCGCCTTTCCCAAGGAGGAACGCGAGGCCCTCGTCGCGAGCGCCCCCGAGACCTTCCTCATGCCGGAGCGGGGCGACTTGCGCTACCACTGGGTGGTCGCCCGGATGGAGGCCCTGGATATCGAGGAGATGCGCGAGATCGTCGTCGACGCCTGGCGGATGGTCGTGCCGCAGCGCGTCGCCCGCGAATACGAGCAGCGCGCCGGTACCTAGGGTGGCGGACGTGTCTCCATGGAAGCCGGCTGGCAGCTACTACGTCCCGGTGCCCGACGGCCGGTTCCAGCCGACCGAGCACGTGCAAGGGGCGTGGAACGACCAGGAACAGCACATGGGCCCGGTGTCGGGACTGGTCGCGCACGCCATCGATCGGCACGAGCCGCGTCCCCGGATGGTCCTTGCGCGGATCTGCTACGAGATCCTCGGCGTCATCCCGGCCGAACCCACTTCCGTCTCCGTCGAGACGATCCGGCCTGGCCGGACCATCGAGCTGCTCGAGGCGACCCTGGTTGCGGGGCACCGTCCGGTCGTCCGCGCCCGCGCGTGGCGCATCGCGCAGGGTGAGACCAGTGATGTGGCCGGCGGCATCCCCGAGCCGCTGCCTCCACCGGACTCGTTCGCGCCGTGGGACGGCCGGTCCGTGTGGAGTGGCGGCTACATCGCCTCGCTTGAGATGCGCGGTCACCCGGACAACTCGCCCGGCCGCGGTCAGGGCTGGATCCGATCGACCGTCACGCTCGTGGAAGGCGTCGACGTCAGCCCCACCGCTGCATACCTCGGGCTGGTCGACACCGCGAACGGCATTGCGGTACGACAGGATCCGCGCTCCTGGATGTTTCCCAACGTGGACCTCACCGTGCACCTGTTCCGGGCGCCCGAGGCCGGCTGGGTCGGCTTCGACACAACGGTGACCTTCGGGACCGAGGGACTCGGCCTGACCAGCTCGACCCTCTACGACGTCCACGGACCGGTCGGACGGTCGGAACAGGCGCTGACCGTTCGCCCGCTTACTCGCCTGGGTACCTGACGCCCACCTGCCGCCGGGCCTCGTCGAGAACGCCGATGACCGCCCTGGACGACGCCCACGACATCCGCTCGCTCTCCTGTCTCCCATCGGCGACGCAACGGGCGACCTCGGCCGCCTCGAACTGGAAGCCGTTGTCGATGGGGCCGCCCCACTCCTCGACGACGGTCCGGGTCCGGTCGGCCTTGCGCAGCCTCACCACGTTCGGCGCGTAGAAGTCGCCGTCGATTTCGATGCTGCCCTCGGTGCCCGAGACCACCGCGGTCGTCGGGGTCTTGGTCCACAGCGTCGTGTCCAGGACCGCCAGGGTCTTGCCGCCGTAGTCGAGGACGAGGGACACGTGTCCGTCGACACCCGTGTCGGTGAGCCGGCCGAGGGCTTTGACGTCGGCAGGCGGACCGAGCAGGTCGACGGCGAAGGCGATGGGATAGACGCCGAGGTCGAGCAGGGCTCCCCCCGCGAGCTCGGCGTTCTTGAGACGGTGGTCGTTGGGTAGGTCCAGGGCTTGGCCGTGGTCGGCGGTCAGGGTGACGATCTCGCCGATGGCGCCGTCCGCTACCCGGCGACGGACCTCGGCCATGTGGGGGAGGTGCCGGGTCCACATCGCCTCCATGGCGAAGACCTGTTTCTGCTGCGCCGCAATGAAGATGTCCTCGACCTCGGAACTGTTGCGCGCCAACGCTTTTTCGATGAGCACGTGCTTGCCGGCGTCCATCGCTAAGAGCGCGTGCTCCCGGTGGCCGGAGTGCGGTGAAGCGACATAGACCGCCTCGACCTCGTCGTCGGCAACGAGATCGGCGTAGCTGCCGTAGGACCGCGCGATGCCGTGCTTCTCGGCGAAGTCCGCTGCGCGGCCGGCATCGCGTGAACCCACCGCGACGACGGTTCCGGCCGTGAAGTCGCGGACCGCCTCGGCGAACTTGTTGGCGATGCCGCCGGGGGCGAGGACCCCCCACGAGAGCGGCGGGGCGTCCTTCGGGTCGGGCACGGCGTCGGGCATACCGCAGTATGGCGCGAGCGGTAGGTCGTCAGCGGCCGTAGGCCTCCTCGTCGGCGGTCATGAGCAGGTCCATGAAGAGGAGCGCCTGTCTCCGACGGGTGAACGGGTCGCGGTAAAGCGACCGCTTAGTCGGCCGGTTCCGAATGCGGAGGCACTCCTCGAGGAGTCGGCGCCACTGGCGTTCGCACACCGTGAGGGCCCATTCCCCTGCACCGCACTTCGAAGTCACCCGGCCGGTGCTGAGCATGTAGTGGATCCGCGTGACGCCGAGGACTCCGGACGCCGGCGCCCACCCGCCGAGGCTGCCGATGCCGGAGCCGGACCAGAGCTTGGCGTTCCGGTACCACCAGGGTGTCCACTGCTTCTCGATGCTCGCCAGGCACCAGTCGCGGAGCATCTCCTCGTCCCGGGCGATGGCCCGGTGCTGAAGATCCGGACCGTAGACATGCAGACCGTGCTCGGTGAGCTCGTGCCACGTCAGGATCGAGGGCGCCCAGTTGGGGCCGACGTGGAGGACGCCGCCCTTGGCCTGCAAGCCCAAGGTGGTGCGCGGGTCCGGCGGAGCAGCTAGGTCGTCCCACCGGACGTAGTACCCGTCGAGCCGGGGTTTCGGCTGGCGCCTCGTCACCCGCTCGTGGATGTCGGCGAGGAGCATCCGCTGCCGGGTGTCGGGGACGTCGTGGACGACGGTGACGAAGTCGATGTCGCTGGACGCCGGATGGAAGTCGGACAACGCCACAGAACCGGTGAGGTAGACCCCGGCGACGAGGCCGCGCAGGGTCCTCTCGAGTTCGTCGAGGTAGGTCTCGACCACGTGCGCGACGACATTCGAGACGTTGACCGGCAGCACGTCCGCGGCGCCGGAGCTCGTCCCCCTGGTCACGCTCCCGAGGGTAGGTGCGAACTGGCCGATTTCCGCTGAGACACGGCGCGTTGGGCCCGCTTCGATCCGGACATCACGCGGTGCGGACGGTGATGTCGGTGCCGAGGATGATGGTGCGGCTCACCGTGCAGAGCCGCTCGTGCGACTTGCGGATAATGTCGGGCAACAACCGCCGCGCGGCGTCGCCGCGGTCACCGTCGGGGAAACGGACGCGGAACGTCATGACGATGTCCTCGAGATGGTTGCCCCGCTCGTCGGCGACCTTCTCCGCGTCCACGTCGACGACGAAAGCCTCCGGCTGCGCCCGACGGCCGGTGACGTAGTCGACGTCGATCGACGAGCAGGCGGCGATGGCGGAGAGCAACAACTCCACGGCGGTGAAGTCGTCGTCGTTCCCACCGACGCTGAGCGTTCCCCCGCGGGCGTTGGTGATGGTGTAGCGGCCGGTCTCCTCCCGACGGAGGCTGACGTGGCGATGCGCCGGCTTCTCCGGCGGGAGCTCCGCGGGTCGCTCGCTGTCCATGGCGGACAGCCTACGGAGCCGCCTGCCTACGCTGCCGAGGTGACGTACTGGGAGTCCTGGCACGGGGCATACACCGATCCCGCGTCGCCCCTGAGCCGTCGGCTCGCGGTCGTGCAGGACTACATCGACCGGTGGCTGGACGACACCGCGCCGCGGCCGATCCGCGTTCTCAGCCTCTGCGCCGGGGAGGGCCGCGACCTGCTCGAGGTCCTCGCCTCACGCAACGACGCGGACCGCGTCACCGGGACTCTCGTGGAGCTGGATCTCGGGCTGGCCGGACGAGCCAGGCAGGCCGCGCGACGGTGGCCGAGCATCGAGGTCCGCACTGCCGACGCCGGGGACCCCAGCGCGTATGCGGACCTGCCGCCGGCCGACCTCGCCCTCGTCTGCGGGGTGTTCGGCAACGTCTCCGAGGATGACATCGCGCGCACGGTCGCCGCCCTGCCGGCACTGCTGAGGCCCGGAGGACGGGTGATCT
Source organism: Actinomycetota bacterium (assembly GCA_046733835.1). Classification (GTDB taxonomy): domain Bacteria; phylum Actinomycetota; class Actinomycetes; order Actinomycetales; family Dermatophilaceae; genus Lapillicoccus. Next base: position 2,729 of record JBKPQA010000130.1, on the reverse strand, counting down.
GGACCAGATCGCGTCGCCCTCCGAACCTCACACCGGCCATACGAAGGTTGTTCACTGGCAATGGTTTTCGCGAGGTCGACTTCGTGCCGATACCGGACAGCCTGGCGTCCGTCGGGGTCGCCGACCTCGCCGCGGAGCCCTCAACGGCACTTCCGTCCGGCCGGCTCTTCACCTTCGAGGCCGACTCGCCGAACCACCGGACGCTCGACGTCTACGAGCACCTGGCCGAGCGGTACGAGGCCACGCAGGGTCCGCCTCCGGCGTGGCACCTGGCGTTCCTCGACCGGATCGCCGCGTCTCTGGGGCCAAGCGCCATGGTGCTGGAGCTCGGGTCAGGAACCGGCCAGGCGGCGCAGTACCTGGCCGGCCGGGGACTCGTCGTCCAGCCATCCGACGCGGCCTTGGCCTTTGTGGAGCGGATGCGCGAGGCGCAGCTGTCGCCGATCCGGCTCGACGTCCTCACCGACGACCTCGGCGGCCCCTGGGACGCGGTGGTGGCCTTCGCGGTGTTACTGCACCTCACGCCCGATGAGCTCGGGATGGTTCTGGACCGCGTGCGGGCGGCGGTCCGACCGGACGGCCTGCTCGCATTTTCCGTCAAAGAGGGCGATGGATCGGCCTGGAGCGACCACCGGCTAGGGTCGCCCCGCTTCTTCACCTGCTGGCGTCCAGGACCGCTCGCAGAGGTCCTCGAAGACCACGGCTGGACCGTCCTGGAAGTCGAGCGCCGTACCGGAGACCGCGACCAGTGGATCCTGGTGACGGCCAGGAGGGGTGACGACCGGGGCGGCTAGGCTGAGGGGGTGAGTGACGAGGGGACGAACAACCCGCAGGACCGGCCGCGCCAAGAGTGGTCGTCCGGATCGGCGCCTCAGCCGCCCCCCGCGCCACCTGGGTACGGGCCGCCGCCCGCATACCAGCAATCGCCGTACGGGCAGCCGGCCTACGGTCCCCCTCCGGACCAGATCCAGTTCCAGCCGGCAGGTCCGACGGTCGAGCACCCGCAGGCCACCCTCGCCTTTGTGCTGGGCCTGCTGTCGGTCATCGGCCTGACGATCCTCGGCCCGTTCGGGTGGTACTACGGCAACAAGGTCGTCAACGAGATCGACCGCGACCCGCGCGCATACAACAACCGCGGCCTCGCGATGGCCGGCAAGGTGCTCGGCATCATCGGCACGGTGATGCTCGCGTTTCTCGTCGTGCTGGTCGTCGGCGCGATCATCTTCGCCATTGTCGCGAGCGGGACGTCGTCGTCCTCCACCATGTCGGGCTACTGATCGGCCGTTGGTCTAGGCGGTCGTTCTAGGCGTAGGACTCCAGGAAGTTCGCGATCCGACCGATCGCCTCTTCGAGGTCCGGCACAGCGGGCAGCGTGACGAGCCGGAAGTGGTCCGGCTCGAACCAGTTGAAGCCGGTGCCGTGGGTGACGAGGATCTTCTTGGCGCGCAACAGGTCGATGACGAACTGCTGGTCGTCGACGATCGGATAGACCTCCGGGTCGAGGCGCGGGAAGCAGTAGAGCGCGCCCTGCGGCTCGACGCACGAGACACCCGGAATGTCGTTGAGCAGCTTGGACGCCAGTTTGCTCTGCTCGTAGAACCGGCCGCCCGGAACGATCAGCTCGGTGATGGACTGGTAACCCCCGAGGGCGGTCTGGATCGCATGCTGGCCGGGCACGTTCGCGCACATCCGCATGTTGGCCAACAGGACGAGTCCCTCGAGGAAGTCGGTCGCCAGGTGCTGCGGGCCGGAGATCATCACCCAGCCGGCGCGGTACCCGCAGACCCGATAGGCCTTGGACAGACCGCTGAAGGTGAGGCAGAGGACGTCGTCACCGCAGAACGTCGCGGCGTGGTGGTGGGGCCGCTCGTCGAAGATGATCTTCTCGTAGATCTCGTCAGCCATGACGACGAGCCGGTGGCGACGGGCGATCTCGACCAGGCCTTTGACCGTCTCCTCGCTGTAGACGGCGCCGGTCGGGTTGTTGGGGTTGATGACGACGATGGCGTGGGTGTTCGGGGTGATCTTGGCCTCGATGTCGGCGAGGTCGGGGTTCCAGCCATTGGACTCGTCGCACCGGTAGTGCACCGCCGTGCCGCCCGCGAGCGTGACGGCCCCGGTCCAGAGCGGGTAGTCCGGCGCGGGGATGAGGATCTCGTTGCCGTCGTCGACGAACGCGGTGAGCACCATGGAGATCAGCTCGGAGACGCCGTTGCCGATGAAGACGTCGTCGGGGACGGTCTTGGTCAGGCCGTGCGACTGGTAGTACTGCGCAACGGCGGTCCGGGCGGAGTAGATGCCGCGGGAGTCGGAGTAGCCCTGCGCCTCGGGAAGGCTCTGGACGATGTCGACGACGATCGCTTCCGGCGCCTCGAAGCCGAACGGGGCGGTGTTCCCGATGTTGAGCTTGAGGATCTTGTGGCCCTCGGCCTCCAGGCGGTGGGCCTCCTGGAGGATCGGACCGCGCACGTCATAGCGGACGTGCTGCAGCTTCTTGCTCTGGACGATGCGGCGCACGAGAGTCAGCCTCCCACCGCGACGAATGGACGGCACCGACTTAGTCCGGGTCCGCGCGCAGTATCAGAGCGGAACCAGGCTTATGCGTCCCCGACCGTCAGCGCCTCGGCTTCACGCTCGGCGCGCTCGCCGGAGCCCTCGCTCTCGTCGATCCCGGTAAGGAACGGCCGGCTGAGGGCCAGCATGCCAACGGCCAGGGCGACCGCGACGGC
>JBKPQA010000129.1:0-3293 GCA_046733835.1 Actinomycetota bacterium | reverse complement strand
ACGGCCAACCGGATCGGTTCGTACTGCTTGGTCCGTTGCCATCCCACGAACGTCCGGGTCGTCTCGTTGGTCGACGAGGCGGAGTCACGCACCTGGATAGCGATGGGGATGATCCCGAACGCCCGGTTCAGCTGCAACCGGCCGGGCGCGACCGTGATGGTGAACGGCGCCGAGCTGCCCACGTCGACCGCTCGGCCGATCCGGGTGTTGCCTACCTCCAGGCCCCCGGGTGCCGCGGTGGCCGTCGCCCACGCCTCGACCGAGGCCCGCGTGACGACGGTCGTGGAGCCCATTACCACTCGCACGGTCGGGTCGGCCAGACGAGCGGTACGGGCCACGACGGAGCCGGTGATGGTGACGGTCACGCCGGGTCCCCCGACGGGCGGCGTGACGGCGCCGAGAGCCAGCACTGAGGAGTCGGTCGCGACGGCCGGGGCCGCGACCGAACCGCCCGTCTCCCCCACCGGCTCGCCGGTGGAACGGGGAACCGACGCCGACGCATACCCAGCGGTTGCGGACGCATGCCCGGTCACCGGCGTCGACGCATACGCCGTCGGGGTGGGAGACCCGAGCAGGGCGAGGAGCAGGAGCAGTGCGAGGACCCACCCTCGCCGGAAGGTCACGCCGTGCCTGCCAGCCGCTCCCAGGCGACCTGTGCGATGCGCCGTTCGTTGGGGAAGGTGAGCTGGTGGTGCACCTCGCGGAGCGGAAACCACGCGACGTCGATGGCCTCGCGGTCAGGGTCGTTGTCGATGGTCAGCTCGCCGCCGAGCGCCTCGAGAAGGTAGTGGTGCACGAACTTGTGGACCCGGCGGTCGGCCGTCGCGAACCAGTAGTCGATGGTGCCCAGCTCGGCGAGGACGCGGCCGGTGATCCCGGTCTCCTCGGCAACCTCGCGTTCGGCGGTCTGGGTGAGCGTCTCGCCGGGTTCGATGTGCCCTTTCGGTAGGCACCACTCGACACGGCCAGCGCGGTTGCGCCGGGCGATGACCGCCGTGCGGGCGCAGCCCTCGTGGACATCGATGACCACGCCACCGGCGGAACGCTCCTCGACCGCGGGGAGCCGTCGCCCGCGGAGCGCGCCGCTGTACCTCCCGGGGGTACTCGAGGTCGTCGCGCTCACCGGACCACTGTAACCAGCGCCAGGAAGGGCCCTGTCCTACGCTGCCTGCCGTGTCACCCAGGGAACCGGGCGAGCGGCCCGAGCTGCTGCGAGCGGCCGTCGCGCGGCTCGCGCCCGTCATCCCGGTCGGTCAGGAGCTCGGCGAGCGGTTCACGGCGGCGGGGCACGAGCTGGCTCTGGTCGGCGGGCCGGTTCGGGACGCCTTCCTCGGCCGAACCGCGCCGGACCTCGACTTCACGACTGACGCGACCCCGGACGAGACCCTCGCGGTAATCCGCGGCTGGGCCGACGCGCACTGGGAGATCGGCAAGGCGTTCGGGACCATCGGGCTGCGGAAGGGTGCACACCTCATCGAGGTGACGACGTACCGCTCTGACGTCTACGACCGGACCTCGCGCAAGCCGGAGGTGACCTTCGGGTCGACGCTGTCCGAGGACCTGGTGCGGCGTGACTTCACGGTCAACGCGATGGCGGTGCGGTTCCCGTCGCTCGAGTTCGTCGACGAGCACGGCGGACTGGCGGATCTCGCCGCCAGGATGCTGCGAACCCCGTCGCCGCCCGAAGAATCGTTCGCGGACGACCCGCTGCGTATGCTTCGCGCCGCCCGGTTCGCCTCGCAGCTCGGGTTCTCGGTCGCACCGGACGTGTCCGCGGCCATGACGGCGGCGGCCGGCACTCTGTCGATCGTCTCGGCGGAGCGGATCCGCGAGGAGTTCACCCGCCTGGTGATGTCCGACTCCCCGCGGGAGGGGCTGACGCTGCTGGTCGACACCGGCGTGGCCGACGTCTTCCTGCCGGAGCTGCCTGCACTACAGCTCGAGGTCGACGAGCACCACCACCACAAGGACGTATACCAGCACTCGCTGACGGTGCTGGAGCAGGCGATCGCCATGGAGGGACCACGCGTCGTGCCGGGGGTTGCGGCACCCGAGACCGTCGACGGGCCGGACCTCGTGCTCCGGTTGGCCGCGCTGCTCCACGACGTGGGCAAGCCGGCAACGCGACGGTTCGAGCCGGCGGGCGGGGTCTCGTTCCATCACCACGAGGTCGTCGGCGCGAAGCTGGTGACCAAGCGGCTGCGGGCGATGCGGTACGACAAGGAGACGATCGCGGCGGTCTCCCGCTTGGTGGAGCTGCACCTGCGGTTCCACGGATACGGCACGGGGGAGTGGACCGACTCGGCGGTGCGCCGGTACGTGACCGACGCGGGGCCGTTGCTGCCGCGGCTCCACCTGCTCACGCGATCCGACTCGACGACCCGGAACGCCCGCAAGGCCCAGCGCCTCGCCACCACCTACGACGACCTCGAGGGGCGGATCGAGCGGCTCAAGGCGGCCGAGGAGCTCGCGGCGCTCCGGCCCGAGCTGAACGGCAACGAGATCGGTGAGATCCTCGGCGTTCCCCCGGGCAAGGTGATCGGTGAGGCATACCGGTTCCTGCTGGGGGTCCGGCTCGACGAGGGACCGATCGGCAAGGACGCGGCGCGAAAGCGGCTGCTCACCTGGTGGGCGGACCGGCAGGACTGACCTGTCTGGGCTGACCTGTCTGGGGCCCGTCGCCACGCGGCATACTGTGCGACGCCACGGCGACCGGGAGGAGGGGCACCGATGGGAACCACTGGCGCGATTCTCGCCGCCGTGGCCACGGATGTCGGACGCGTCCGGGATCACAACGAGGACGCCGGCCTGGTTACGCCGCACCTCGTCGCGGTGGCCGACGGCATGGGCGGTCATGCCGCCGGCGAGGTGGCCGCTGAGCTGGCCATCGAGACGCTGCGCGACGTCGGCGCGTCGGACGATCTGCGGCCTCGCGACGTCGTCGCCGGCGTGCTCGAGGCGAACCGGGCCATCCTCCAGTCCGCGGCGCGCAATCCCGCGCAGACCGGGATGGCCACGACGTTGGCGGCGCTGGCGCGGGTCACGGTGGGCGGGGCGCCGCACTGGGCGGTGGTCAACATCGGGGACTCGCGGGTCTACCGGGTCGTCGACGGGCGGATGACGCAGATCAGCCAGGACCATTCCGAGGTCGCCGAGCTGGTCGCGCTCGGGCTGCTGACGCCGGCCGAGGCCCTGGTTCACCCGGCCCGCAACATCGTGACCCGTTGCCTGGGGCGTGACCCGCTTGAGCCGGTCGACTCGTGGGTGTTCCCACCGCACGCGGGGGAGCGGTT
>JBKPQA010000128.1:0-11442 GCA_046733835.1 Actinomycetota bacterium | reverse complement strand
GTGCTTTGCGTGCTCACGCACGACCCGAAGTTCGACGTGCCCCTTCTGGAGGTGGCCCTACGGCTGCCCGAGGTGGGCTACATCGGTGCCATGGGCTCCCGCCGCACTCACGAAGATCGCTTGGAGCGGCTCCGCGAGGCCGGTCTCACCGAGCTGGAGCTGGCCCGCCTGGCCAGCCCGATCGGCCTCGACCTCGGCGCCCGCACCCCCGAGGAGACTGCAGTCAGCATCGCCGCGGAGATCATCGCCGTCCGGTGGGGCGGCCACGGGTCGCGACTCGCCCACATCGAGGGCCCGATCCACCACACCACCCGCGGCGACTCGGCGACCGACGTCGATGGCTCCGCGACCGGTGCGCCGAGACCCCTGCAGGACGCGCACCCGGCCAGCACGACCTGATCACCCGGCCCTTCTGCAAGACGTCGAGGATGAACGGCATGGTGCAGTCCGACGACGACCCGACGAGAATCCGAACCATCACAGCAGCGTCAAGGCCGTGCAGGCCGCGGCAGGAGGTGTCACGTGAACGACAACCCCAGCAACGACCCCGTCGCGCGGGATGCCGGTTCCGGCAACGGCTCCCGTCCGGCTTCGGTGGAGGCGGCGGTTGGTTCGGAGGCCGCCCCCCCGCCCGAAACTCCGGCCGCGTCGCCCGCCCCTGCGGCGTCGCCGCCACCTCGCTCCAACGTGGACAAGCCGGCCTTCGTCCGCGCCAGCGCGGGCGGTGATGCCGACGCGATCAACCTGGGCACGACCGTGCTGCCCGTCCTGGCGAAGTCCTCCGCACCGTATGTGGCGGCGGCGGCGGTCGGGTTCGTCCTCGGCGTCCTCGCCGCAAGGTCCCGCCGCCGCTGACTGCCCTTTGTGCTTCCAGGCTCCCGTTGTCCTTAGTTGCGACCGTCTGGAACCGCCCCAATCGACAACAACGGGAGTCTGGAAGCGCGTCAAGCGGCCATGAGGTGGCGGGCGAGAGCCTGGGCGATGGGTTGCTTCGTCTGGCCCGAGAAGTACGTGTATGCGGGTGACGGGTTCACCTCGAAGCAGAAGACGTCGCCGTCCGGCGTGATCTTCAGGTCGATTCCGGAGAACTCGAGCCCGAAGTCGGCGGTCAGCGCTAGGCACCGTTCGGCGACCTGGTCGTCGAGCTTGTACGCCTCGAGGTGAGCGGGCTCGTCGACCTGCGCCGTCGCATACCGGTAGTCCGTCGCCGTGGTAGACATCGCCGTCGCGAACACCTCGTCGCCGATCACGTGGACGCGCACGTCGGTCCCGGGGACCCACGTCTGGAACTGCACCGGGCAGGCTCGCAGCGAGCCGAGCCGTTCCAGATCTGCGCGGACCATGGTCTGGACGATCGACCGGGCGCCGCTCGCGGACTTGTAGACGACTCGTGGATGCGTCTCGTAGAACTCCCGAGCCTCCTCCGGGTCGTTGGTCACCAGGGTCTCCGGCGCCGACAAGCCGTGGCGCGAGATGAGCTGTGACTGATACGGCTTCGAGCCGTTCGACGCCATGGCCCGCGTCCGGTTGACCACACGGCCCGGGGCGACATCGAGCCAGTTCGTCAGATTGTCAGTGAGCGCCGTCCAACGGTCCCGCTCCGGATCGTCGGGGTGGAGCCGCTGGTACTCGGGGATGTGCCGATGGTCCATGAGTCGCGCGTAGACGGCGGTAATCTCGCGCAGCGCGACGTGTCGACGTCCCGCGCGCAGCACCCCGTCGACGGCGCCCGACGGGTCGACCGAGAAGGCGATGTCGGTGTCGGTCCCCTGGCGCTGGCTGAGGACGAGGACGTCGGCCCGAAGATCGTGCAGGGCGTCGAGCGCTTCCTGCAGCGGCGGTTCGGACGGTATGCCCGCGACGAGGATCACGTGGGCACCGGCTCCCGAGCCAGGAGCGTCGCGTGCAGGGCGTCCACGAGGGCGGCGCCGCCCGCCCCGAGGTCGGGCCACGGGGTGGCGCGCTCGAACGCCCACGTCGAGCCGTGCACGGCGAAGTCCATGCCGAGCAGTCCGCCGCCGTGCCGCTCGGCCAGGGCCACGGAGCCGGCGATCACCTCGTTCGGGACGGCGACATCGGACGACGCGACGACTGTGCCGCCGACAACGTAAATCGTGACTCGCCCGGTGATCTCGTCGGAGCCGCCGGATCGGTAGGCGACGCCCAACAAGCCGGACCTACCGGCCGCCACCAGCCACTCCGTGGGCCGCCACCAGGCACCGCTGAGACCACGCGGATCGGCGCGTCCCACGACGACTCCAGGCAGCGCGAAGAGGAGGCTGGTCAAGACGGCGTGCAGCTCCGCGAGGACGTACTCGCGATCGTTCTCCGAGGTGGCTGCGAGGTGGGCGTGGGGCAGCCGGACCACCCGGTTGAGGGTTCCGCGCAGATCCGGCCCCAGGACACTGCCGTCGGCCAGTCGCACCGCCACCGTCGACCCGTCCGCGCAGAGGCAATGGACCAGGCTGCTGCTGTAGACGATCTCCTCGGTGGTGACCACCCGGACCCGAAGCCCGCGAAGGGTGAGCTCGCGCGCCGCCCACACCGCCGAGGCATCCTCGGGACCGCAGAGAACCGCATACTCGACCGGTCGCTTGCGCCCGGCCTCCGGGATGGGGCTCACAGACGGATCACCCTTCGGCAAGGTTCTCCTTGCTGCCCTTGCCGTCGGTGACGTCCTTGCCCTGCTTGGCCGAGTCCGCTTGCCCGTAGACGTCCGGCTCGCGGGCCAGTGCACCCGCAGCCAGGTCGGGTCGCAGGTCCGCGCCGATGAAGTGCGTCAGCGCCGCGACCGACTGCTCGAGGGCGGCGAGTCGGGTCTCCACGGCCCCACCGGCTGCGGGCACCGGGTCGATCACGACCCCGCCGCCACCTTCGACGACGAAGTTCTTGCCCCCACCATCTACGAGGACGTTCTTGCCCTCGATGACCTCGATCTTCTCCTTGCGCTCCTTGACTTCGGCCTTCTCGTTCTTGAACTCCTTGCCCTCGTTCTTGTGCTCCTTGACCTCGATCTTCTCCTTGCGCTCCTTCACCTCCGCCTTCTCGTTCTTGAACTCCTTGTTCTCGAGCTTGACGTCCTTGGCGTCCTTCACCGTGCTCTTGTCCAGCGCGAGGTTGCCCTTGACGTGGGCCTGGATCAACGCTCGAAGGTCCGGTCGGTTGCCGATCCGCTGGGTGGCCGGGCGGCCCGGCTCGTCCTGCTGCGGCGAACCCGTCGCCCGGAGCCAGGCGCGGGCGGTCGCCGGCGTCATCGGCGTCTTGCCCGCCGCCCGCAGCGCTCCCTGGAGGGAGCCCAGCACGCCGACGACGATGGGGGAGGCGCTCGACGTCCCGGAGAACCGGTTGGTGTACCAGATCCGCGCGTCCCCGCCGCCCTGGAGGTCCCCGTAGCCGGTCGACGTGACCTCGCGGCCCCATCCTTGTGCGTCGATCACGGCGCCGTAATTGGAGAAGTCGAGCCGCGACCGGTCGGCACCCCAGCTGACGCCGTGCGTGCCAGGAGGGGGAGCGCCGGCGCCGACGACGATCGCGCCGGAGTCGCGGTTCGACCGGTTGAACGGGTTCGTCCACGAGGCAGGGAAGCCGGGCGGCCGCACGGAGTAGAGCCCGTCGTCGAGGTTCTCCGCACCGTTGCCGGCGGCCTCGACGACGAGAATGCCGCGGGAGTTGGCGTACCGGATCGCGTCGAAGTCGTCCGGCCACCACTCGATGGCGATGTAGCCCAGCTGGTCGTCGCGGGCCTCGAAGTTGTGCCGGGGCCCGGCTCTATGGATCTCCAGGAGGATGATGTCGCCCGCTCCGAGCCGGTCGGCCGCACCGCGGATTGTGGCGGCCGTCGGACCGGAGAAGGCCGCGGCGCGGAGAAACGCATCGGGGCAGATTCCGGTGATGCCAAAGGCGTTCCGGTCGCCGCTGATCTCTCCGATCACGGCGGTGCCGTGATTGGTGTCGGTGCTGCCAGTGCCGACGACGATGCCGCCCTGGCCGACCGTGAGGTCCTCGTGGTCGAACCGCCAGCCCCACTCGCAGTCGATGATGCTAACGCCGGCGCCCCCACCGCCCGGCCAGGTCCACGCATACCGCGCGTCGACGCCGCCCGGTGCCGGCTCGAGGTACAGCTGGTTGCCGACGAAGTCCGGTGTGCTGGGTGGCGCGTCCTCCGGCGACGGTTGCATGTCGTTGAGAACGGGCGGCTCTCCGGCCGGCTTGACGTATGCGGCTTGCACGCCTTCGGTGCCAGCCAGCTCCTCGGCCAGGTCGGCAAGGTCGCCCTCGGGAGCCTCGACGTGGTAGTAGACCGAGAGGTCGGGTACGGGGCCGATCGCCGACGGCGCCAGTTCACGGGCCGCCTGCCGAACCCGCTCCTCTGGGCCGAACAGCGGCCGCAGCGTGACGGCAGCGCGTGACGCCACCCGGTTGAGCGCTCGGGTGTCGACACCACCGCCGGATTCGACGCCGCCGACGCCGATCCGCAGTGCCGCCGCCGGGTCGGCGATCACGATGAGCTCGGGGACGCCGAAGGTCGACGAGCCAGTGGTGGACTCTCCGCGTCCGCGGGACGGGGCAGTGGTCTTCGCTGAGCCGGTGCGGGCGGACGTGCGCTTCCTGGGTGGCATCCGATCCTCCGTGTTTTGTGGTGGGAGAGACCGTTACGGCGGTCCCTGGTCGGGCGTTACGTACGCCGCGGTGACGCCCGGTATCTGCAGCAGCTGCCTGTCGACGTTCTCGGAGTGACCTTCGGTCGCCGTCTCGGCCGAGAACCACACGATGGCTTCCGGCTCAGCGCTGTCCGGGGAGGAGTCAAGGGCGCGGGTGCTCTGCGGCGTCAGGTCGAGCTGCGCCCCGGCTGTGATGTCACGCAGGCGAGTGACCTCCGTAGTTCGGTCGCCACGGAGCAGGGCGCGCGCCAACGTCGGGGTAAGTCCGACGATCAGGTGGGCCATGCTCGTCTCCGAGTCGAACACGCGAGGGTCCGGCAGCGGGGCGGTTCCGCGGATGACCCACTCTGGATGCTAGCGACGCGCCGCCGCCTCTGTGATGCGAATGCCGGAAGCCGGTGGCATGGCGCCACCTATCATCGCCGGGTGGATGTCGCGCGGTTCGGCGTTCGCGTCGCCACTGGGGTCCGGGACGTGCTCACTGGTGCAGAAGCCCTGAAATCCCTTGATGGAAAAGGCTTTTGGGCCGTCGTCATGGCGTTTGACGGTTCAGTGACCGCTGTCCGCTTTGCGAGCGTGGGCCGCGACCTGCCCAGACATCGCACGTCGTGGAACGGACTGGATCGCGGCTGGCGTTCATCGCTCGGCGGCGACGCATACCGATCTGCGGTCGGCGAGATCCGCGAACGCATCGCGGCTGGGACCGTGTACCAAGCGAATCTGTGCCGCATTCTCGAGCATGACTTGGACGAGTCCGCGGATCTCGACGGGCTGGATCTGATCTTGCGCCACGGCAATCCAGCACCGTATGCGTGTCGTATCCGGGTTGACGCTGCTGGACTGGACATCGTCTCGGCGTCGCCGGAGCGGTTCCTGACGAGAGCCGGCACGACGTTGCAATCCTCGCCGATCAAGGGGACTGCGACCGCCGCGGACCGATTGCTACCCAAGGACGTCGCGGAGAACGTCATGATCGTCGACCTGGTCCGCAACGACCTCTCGCGGGTGTGCCGCGAGGGGACGGTGGACGTCGAGGCGCTGTGCGCGGTCGAAGCGCACCCAGGTCTGGTTCACCTGGTCTCGACGGTGGCGGGCCGGTTGCGGCTTGGAGTCGGTTGGAGCGAGATCTTCGGTGCGACGTTTCCGCCTGGGTCCGTGTCGGGCGCGCCGAAGTCGAGCGCCCTCACGACAATTCGAGACCTCGAGCCGGCGCCCCGTGGTCCGTACTGCGGCGCGATCGGGTGGGTGGACGCCGACCGCCAGGAAGCCGAGCTCGCGGTCGGCATCCGGACATTTTGGTCCGAGCGCGACGTCGAGGGGAGGCGCTTGCTGCGGTTCGGGACCGGTGCCGGCATCACGTGGGGCTCGGATCCGGACGCCGAGTGGGCCGAGACCGAGCTCAAGGCCGCGCGGCTCGTGGGGCTGGCGTCGTCGTCGTCTGATAACGAATCGTTCGAGGCCTCAGCGGCAAGCACATTTGTGACGTCCGGAGCACGGTCGGCACCATTGCGGGCACGGTAGTCACGTCGCGGGCACGTTCGATCGTGCTCGTAATGTCCGGAAGGTGTGCGCAATCTGCCGGCGATGCGGGCGGCAGCTGTGCTAGGGGGAGGCTGTGAGACGGGCGCATTTCCGGGCCTGCTCCCATTCCGTTTGCTGGCTGCGCGCGGCGGAGGCCGCCGGTTGGCGCGGGACCCCGTCGTCCCCGATAACCAGCGGGGTCCACGACGCTCCCGTGACGATCGACGGCTTGCCGTCTCGGGCGGCGCTGCCTCGTAACCCTCGCGCCTTCACAGGATCCACGCTCACCGTGAGCACACCGCTGACCGCGTCGGCCGGTCCACGCGTGTTGAGCCAGACAAAGTTTCCCAGCCCGTATCCGACGTACGTCCGTCCCAGCCAGCCGGCGCCCTGAACTCGGTGGGCGTGACCGCCGACGACCACGTCGGCACCGGCCTTGGAAAGCGCGTCAGCGGTGCTGGTCTGAGCTGCATCGGGACATGTCGTGTAGTCGGTGCCCCAATGCAGGTAGACGACCACGACGTCGTAGGCGGCGCGGGCCGCTCGTACGGCGGCGAGAAGGCGCGTGTTGTCGAGATTTCCGGCGATGCCGGCCTTCGCATCAGTGGCCGGGAACGAGTGAATGGTGAAGTCATTGATCTGTGAGGACGCCAACACGGCCACCTTGGTGCCGCGGACGTCGAAGACGGCCGGCGCGAACGCTTTTTCGGCATTCGGACCGATACCGACAACCGGTATCGGACTGGCGGCCTGGGCGGCCAGCGTGTCGGTCAGCCCGTCCGGGCCGTAGTCGACCGCATGGTTGTTGGCCATGCTGACGGCGTCGACGCCAGCCTGCTGCAGCGTTACCAGGGCCTGCGGCGTGGTCCGGAAGTGGTAGATCTTCGGCTGCTCGGCGCCCCGGCTGGTGATCGCCGTCTCGAGGTTGACCACCGCCACGTCGGCGCCGCCCAGGATCGGCCGCAGCGCCGCCAGACCCTCCGGCGTGTTGAGGAGGTTCGCCACCCGCCCTTCGAAGTGGACGTCCCCGCCGAAGGCGAGCGTCACGGGCGAGTCCGGCGTCAGCGGTCCCGAGCTCGTGGCGGCGGAAGTGGGCTCGGATGCGTTCGGCGTCGACGCCGCACCGGCACCCGTCGGGGGAGCGGTGGCGGTCCCAGACGCGGCAGGCGAAGCTGCTGCCGGTTCCGCCGCCGGCTCCGGGTCGGCGCACGCCGCCAGCCCCAGCCCGAGCACCGCGGCAACGGTCCAGGCCACCAGGCCCCGCCGCATACCTCTGCCGTCGTCGATAACGGGCATTGTGCCGTGCGGACTGCGCGAACTCGGACATTGTCCTGATCGCGGCGTCACGAGCCTCGGAACGAGCGCCCGACACCGCGCGTTGAGGCGATGGCCCTGATGACTGGGCGAGCGTCTGGAAGGGTAGGTCCGTGACGGTACGGGTCTGGGTGAACGGACGCCTGTGTGGCGACGAGCCGAGTCTGTCGGCGCTCGACCACGGGTTGACGGTCGGCGACGGCGCGTTCGAGACGCTCAAGATCGTGGACGGTCAAGCGTTCGCTATGACCCGGCACGCGCAGCGCTTGGACCGGTCCCTCGTCGGCCTCGGCCTGCCGGCCGCTGATCACGAGGAGATAGCGGATGGCGTCGCGGCCGTCCTCGGTGCGGGAGACCGGATCCCGTTCGGCCGGTTGCGCTACACCGTCACCGCGGGCGTCGGACCACTCGGGTCCGACCGCGGCGTCACCGACTCGTCCGGCCTCACCTACGTCGTCACCGCGGCAGAGCAGCCAGGGCGGCCCAAGTCGGGCGCCCTAGTAGTCGTGCCCTGGACGCGCAACGAGCGATCGGCGACCGCCGGTCTCAAGACGACCTCGTATGCGGACAACGTCATCGCCCTGGCGTACGCCAAGCAGCGCGGAGGCTCGGAGGCCATCTTCGGCAACACCCGGGGGGAGCTCTGCGAGGGCACCGGCTCCAACGTCTTCGTGGTCATCGACGGCAGGATCCTGACTCCGCCGCCAGGGTCCGGAGCGTTGGAAGGCATTACTCGCGCCTTGACTATGGAGTGGTGCCGCGAGGACGGCCTTGCCGTCGAAGAACGGCCGCTGCCGCTCGACGTTCTGAGGACTGCGGACGAGGTCTTCATCACGAGCTCGACGCGTGATGTGTTCCCGGTGCATGCCGTCGACGACCGCGAGCTTCCTCCCGGCTCGGTGACCGCCCGCGCGGCCAAGATCTTCGCCGAACGCTCCGCCGAGGACCGTGACCCATGACCGACCAGCGCCGGTATCCGAAGGGCCAGGCTCCGGAGGACCTGGACGACAACATCACGCTGGACGCCAACGACGACCGGTGGGAGTGGCGCCGCCGGATCCGGTCGAACCCGGCCTCGCACCGCGTGTACCGGAGCGTCGTGGCCGTTCTCGGGCTGGTGGTCGTGGTTATCGGCCTGATCGCGGTGCCCGCCCCGGGCCCTGGCTGGCTGATCGTCTTCATCGGGGTGTCTATCTGGGCGTCGGAGTTCGAGTGGGCGCAGCGGCTTCTCTACTGGGGGAAGGACCGGCTACGGGACTGGCAGCGGTGGCTGCAGTCGAAGCCGTGGTGGGTGTCGGCGCTCGTGGCCCTGGGGACCGCTGCGATCGTCGGATGCGTCTTCTGGGCCTACTTCGCCTGGGCCGGATCGCCCAACTGGCTGCCCGACGTCGTGGAGGGCTGGCTCGACCGGCTGCCCGGCGTCGGCTGACGGCTCGGTTGCACTCTCGTCGGCTCGTGCCGATATCCTCGGTCCGCCGTTCCGGGACGTGTAGCTCAGTTGGTTAGAGCGTTCGCTTCACACGCGAGAGGTCAGGGGTTCGAGTCCCTTCACGTCCACCAGCGCACGTAGCCTCTGACGTGCGCATTTGCAATATGTGTGTGGTACGACCTGGCACTCGTGTCAGATGCGGGTCAGATGAATTGGAGTGTTCGGACCCACTCCAGCTCTCTGAGCCACTGGCAAACCCGAGCTTGCATGACGCTCTACTCGGTGGCGGGGCACTGAACACGCACGCCAGGCGGCAGTGTTGAGCATCGCGACAAGCTTCTGACCACAGAACCGGACGCAGATCGGTTCCGGCGCGACCACCAGACTGAACATCTGCAACACGCCCGGGTGGAGGCCGTGATCGCCGAGCGGCGATTGGTCAAAAGCACTGACAGGGCCTAGCGTTCGCGCCCGGTGCGCAGTATTGCCAACCGCGATCGCGCCATCGCCTACCGCGCGGCTCGGAACGCATCAACGGGATCGAACCTCGGGCGTTGCATCGGGCGGACACCTTGGGACGGTCCAACTCGACACCAGCTCCGATGACTGCTGCAGGTGACGGGTCAAGCCGGCGTCGCGACCGCCGGTCCCTTCGATCGCCCAAGTCAGTCTTCTGGGGTCACATCCGGGCCACCAATCGACAGCCCACCACCATCAAGGCTGCGAACGCGATCCTCACAGCCCTACCGCCCACTGTCGGTCATGTTCGATACCGCCCAGAAGGCCGGGGGGTCGACCCGTCCGGAAGGCGCGAAGGTTGGGATTGCGCGGACCGCCTCCGATTTCGCGCGGGCGCAAGCAGTAGGCGTGGCCCGCCCCGGCCTCAAGCTGACGACGAAGGTTCGCACGCCGCGCCGAGAGGCGGTCGACTCCCGTCAGTTACTCCGTGGTCGACTATTTACTCAGCATCCGAACGGCTCCGACACGCGCGCCAACGACGGAAGAGACCTCCATGGCAACTCGAGTCTTTATCAGCTACGACTATGACAACGACGTCTTCTTGAAGGAGGCCCTGGTAGGGCAGTCGAAGCTTCCAGACTCGCCGTTCGAGATCTCCGACTGGTCGATCATGGGTCGACATCTCGTGTCAGGACCCTGGGCTCCAGTAGCGGGCAGACGCGACCCGTGGTTGCAGGCGCCGGGACTGGCCGCCGCGGGCGAGGCATACCGGGGGTCGTTGGCCATTGACGACCCGAGGTGAGCCCGCTCTTCGGCGACCTCACCGGTGTCGGACCGGTGCTCTTCTTCAGCGGGACGGACGACATCCTCAACGCCGACGCCCACCGGTTGGTGGACGCGCTGCTCGCGTCGTAGCCGTGGCTGTGGGCGCGCACCTTGCAAGCGGTCACGTGAACGCCACGTTTGCCCCCATCAGGGCGGATTGGGCACGAATCGGCCTGGCCGCCCGGCGCTTTGCGCCCGGTGTAAGGGACGCCGATCGGATCGTTGACACCCTTCCCGCTCGGGTGTAGGAAGCGATGAGGGTCATGCAGGTGGGCCGAGGGTCGGCTCCGTTGACTCAAGGGGCCAAGCGCCGGGCTCCGGGGAGTAGCAACGATGCCCACTCCAGCTGCGGTCGCCGCCCAGGAGACGCTCATCCACGTGCTGTGGATCAACGCCGGCCTCAGTTGCGACGGTGACTCAGTCGCCTTGACAGCGGCGACTCAGCCCAGCATCGAGGAGATCGCCCTGGGCGCATTGCCAGGGCTGCCGCAGGTCGCCGTGCATTGGCCGCTGATCGACTTCGAGTGCGGACCGAACGGCGGTGCCGACGACTTCCTTGAGTGGTTCTTCAAGGCCGACCGTGGCGAGCTGGAGCCGTTCGTGCTGGTCGTCGAGGGATCGATTCCCAACGAGCAGCTTCACGACGAGGGCTACTGGTGCGGCTTCGGCAACAACCCCGCCACGGGGCAACCGATGACGACTAGCGAGTGGCTGGACCGGCTGGCTCCGAAGGCGACGGCCATCGTCGCTGTGGGTACCTGTGCCACCTACGGGGGAATCCACGCGATGGCCGGTAACCCCACCGGCGCGATGGGCGTGCCCGACTACTTGGGCTGGGACTGGAAGTCCAAGGCCGGCATACCAATCGTCTGTGTGCCCGGCTGTCCGATCCAGCCGGACAACCTGTCCGAGACCCTGACGTACCTGCTCTACATGGCCACCGACCAGGCCCCCATGATCCCGCTCGACGAGGCGCTGCGCCCGACCTGGCTTTTCGGCCGCACCGTGCACGAGGGCTGCGACCGAGCCGGCTACTACGAGCAGGCCGACTTCGCCACGGAGTACGGCTCGCCGAAGTGCATCGTCAAGCTCGGCTGCTGGGGGCCGGTCGTGAAGTGCAACGTGCCGAAGCGCGGCTGGATCAACGGTGTCGGCGGTTGTCCCAACGTCGGAGGGATCTGCATCGGGTGCACTATGCCCGGGTTCCCTGACAAGTTCATGCCGTTCATGGAC
>JBKPQA010000127.1:0-7928 GCA_046733835.1 Actinomycetota bacterium | reverse complement strand
GGCGGCAGACCGGCGAGCGAGGTCAACGCCAGCAGCAGCGCGCCGCCGGCCCAGGGGCTGGTACGGACCAGGCTTCGGTATGCGTCGAGGTCCCGGCCGCGCCGCGCCCCGACCGCGGTCACGGTCATCACCACGACGGTGAAGGCCACGAGGGTGGCGACGAGGTATGTCAGAACGTAGGCCGCCGCGGCGCGAGCGCCGAACGAGGAAATGGAGAGCAGTGGGACGACCACCCACCCGGCCTGGGCGACGGTCGACCACGCCAGGAGCCGGACGACATCGTCCTGGCGCAGCGCCAAGAGGTTGCCGAGGGTCATGCTGGCGATCGCGAGGACCGCCACGGCGACGAGCGCGGACCGGCCGAGTTGGCTTACCGCTGAGATGACGACAAGCAGGGCGGCCAGCGCGGCGACCTTGGACACCCCGGCGAGGAACACGGTGACCGGGAGTGGCGAACCCGCATACGTCGTCGGTGTCCAGGCGTGGAAGGGCACCAGCGACAGCTTGAACGCGATCCCCCCGAGGACGAGGACCACCGCGAGCGCGAGGAGAGCCCGCTGCGGGGTGGAGCTGGCCGCAAGGGCAGGCGCCGCAGCGATCAGGGGAGAACCGGTCGCGGCATACCAACAGGCCGCGGCGAGGGCGAGCATCGCGAACGAGACCAAGGACGTGGTGACGAGCTGCACCGCCCCCGCGAGCGCCCGCCGGGTGCCCGGGAGGGCAGCGAGGGCGACCACGGGGAGAGTGGCGAGCTCGAGGGTGATCAGCCACGAAGCGAGGTCGCGCGCCCCGGCGACACCGACGGCGCCGCCGGTCGCGGCGAGCAGCAACGAGACAGTGACCGCCGTCCGGCCGGTCTCGTCGGCGCGCTCGGACGGCCAGGCGAGCAGCAGGGTGATCGCCGCGGCGACCAGGGCGGCCAGCTGCAGGGTCGTCGTGAGCGCGGAGGCGCCGTAGAAGCAGCCGCCGCTGTCCGGTAAGCACAGGGTCCGCAGCTCGTCACCGGTGGGGGCGCCGAGCGCACCGAAGGTCCCGAACATGCCGACCACGAGCGAGATGAACGCGATGGCGTAGTGGACCCGCTGCCCGCGAGGGTCCAGGACGTCGACGACGAGGACGAGGACGGAGCCGAGGAGCGGGGCAAGCGCCGGAAGGAGGGTGCCGACGTCGAAGGTGATCATCGTCCGCTCGCTCCCGACGCCACAAGGGCGGCCGACTCCGGTTCCGTCACGCCAAGAAGAGGCTTGGGGACCACTCCGAGACCGAGAATCAGCGCGACGAGGGCAACGACGACGACGAGCTCGGCGCCCCTCGCATCATCCCGGCGGACTCGGCGGCTCAGCGTGCCGGGTGCCGGTCCGGTCCAGTTCTCGTGGCCGGCCCAGACAAGGCGCAGCACGCGGAGCGAGTACGCGGCGGCCAGGGACATCCCAATGACGCCGGCCACCGCACACATCCGGAACAGCGTGACCGGCGGCTCCCCGGCCGGGTTCCACGCCGCATACACGGCGAGGAACTCGCCCCAGAACCCGACGAGACCCGGCAGCCCGAGAGCGGAGGCGAAGCCCACGACGAGGGCGAATCCCATTCGGGGCGAGACGTCCCGCAGCGCATCGCGGGCGACCGCGAGGTCGGCGCTCCCCCAGCGCTCCTTTAGACCGCCGACCACGAAGAAGAGCAGGGCCGAGACCAGCCCGTGCGCGACGTTGGCGAACAACGCCGCCTGCATCCCGGTCGCTGTGCCCGAGGCGAGTCCGAGGGCCACGAAGCCCATGTGGGCTACGGAGCTGTAGGCGACCAGGCGCTTGAGGTCGCGCTCGACCATGCAGGCCAGACCTCCCCAGAGGATGCCGACGGCGCCGCTCGCGGCGAGGTAGGGCGCGACGGCGGAGAAGCCCTCGGGGACCGTGGGGATGGCCAGCCGGACGATGCCGTACGTTCCCATCTTGAGCAGGACCGCAGCGAGAAGCACCGATCCAGCGGTCGGCGCGATGGTGTGCGCCGGCGGGAGCCAGGTGTGCAGCGGCCACAGCGGGACCTTGATGCCGAGGCCGACGACGAGGAGCACGGCCACGAGGACCTGGGTCGAGCTGGAGAGGCCCGCGCCGTGCGCGGAGGCCAGTTGGCCGAGGTCGGACGTGCCGCTCTGGACGACGAGAACGAGGATGCCGAGCAGCATCAGCGTCGAGCCGAGCGCCGTGAACAGGACGAAGCGGTTGGACGCGTCGGCGCGGGCGCGCTCGGTGGCGTGCTCGTCGCCGAACCGGCTGATGAGCACCCACATCGGCACGAGGACGACCTCGAAGGCGACGAAGAAGAGGATTGCGTCGCGAGCGAAGAAGGTGGCGAGCGCCCCGAACTCGACGAGGAGCAGACACGCGTAGTACGTGGCGACGGAGTTGGTCGCGGACCGGTCCGCCGCCCGAACCAACCCAGCTCGGCCCGGCTCCCGACGACGCGCGTGGACGACGACGGCGACGCCGAGCGCCGCGGTGAGGAGGGCCAGGGGAACCGTGATGCCATCGACGGCGAAGTGCCAGCGCAGGCCCAGTGAGGACACCCAGGGGGCGTCCACGTCGGTCCGGAGGATCACCGTGATCACGGTGAGGAAGAAGGTCACCACGCTGGCGAGGAGAGCCAGTCCGCGAGCCGTGCGTGGCGCATACCCACGGCCGGCCGCGAGCAGCCAGACCGCCACCACGGCCGGGACGACGAGCGTGAGCGTCAGCGCCACACGGTCACCCCCGCCACAGCGACGAGGACTACGCCCAGGACGACCGCCAGCAGCCCCGTGGATGGGGCGCCACGGTGCGCCTTCTCACCCGCGCGGCCGACGATGCCGGTGAGCGAGGCGGTGCCGCGGGGATAGGCGTCGACGACGTCGCGGTCGAGCCGGACGACGAGCCGGGCCAGCGCGGTGACCACGCGGCCGACGGCCACGTAGACCGCGTCGAACCCGAAGCCGCGGTCGCTGAGGTCGGTGACTGTCGGTCCGAGGCGAGCGGCGGCATCGTGTCCGGCGCCGGCCAGGACCAGAACCGCCGCGAACGCCACTCCGATGGCGAGCAGCGAGACCACCGCCGTGATGAGGCCGATGCGGAGCCCCAGAGGCAGCAACAGGAGCCCACCCACCACAGTGAGGACAGCGAGAACCGACACGGTGAGCGCCGCGGCCATCGTGACCGGCCCGAGCTCGTGCGCACCGGTGGCCGCCTCGTCGCCGGCCGGCGCGGCTTCCTCGGCGCTTTCGGCCTGGCCCTCTTCGGCCTCCAGCTCGGCGAGGCCGCCGGCTCGCTCAGTGGTCATCAGCAGCCAGGCGCGTGTGCAGTACGCCGCCGTCAGCGCCACCGTGAGGACGAGGGCAACGAGCAGAAACCAGGCCAGTCCGGCGTCCGGACCGTCCAGCGACTCCTCAGCGGCGAAGAGGACACCTTCCTTGGAGAAGAAGCCGACCAGGGGCGGCAGGCCGGCGAGGGACGCCAAACCGATGGCGAGCGACCAGTAGAGCGCCCCCCGCCCCCGGGCGCGCCCACGTAGTGCGACGAACACCGTGCCGCCGGCCAGGACCGAGAGCCACCCGACCGCGAGGAACAGCAGCGACTTGAACATCGCGTGTGAGAAGAGGTGACCGAGAGCCAACCCGGGCGCCTCGTCTGGAGCGAGCACAAAGGCGAGAGGGCTGGCCATGACGGCGATCTGGCTCAGCGTCGAGTAGGCAAGCATCCGCTTGACGTCGGTCTGGGCGAACGCCAGCAGGGCGGCCCAGACCATGGTGAGACCGGCGAGGATCCCGAGGACGGTCCGCGCGACGTCGTCGACCGCGAACAGCGGGTGGAGGCGGGCGACGACATAGGTGCCGGCGGCGACCATGGTGGCCGCGTGGATGAGCGCCGAGGCCGGGGTCGGGCCCTCCATCGCATCGGGAAGCCAGTCGTGGAACGGGATGAGACCGGACTTTCCGGCGATCCCGGAGAGGAACAGCACCAAGGCCGCGGTCAGCGTCGGGTTACCGCTCACCAGGGGGCTTGTCGACGTTCCCGAGCCGCCGGTCCAGTGGGCCACGACGGTGCCGATCTCGGTGCTGCCCGACCCCACAGCGAGGATGACAATGCCGAGGACGAACCCGATGTCAGCGATGCGCGTGACGAGAAAGGCTTTGTATGCGGCTCGCCTCGCCGATTCGCGGGCGCTGACGTGGCCGATGAGCAGGAACGAGCACCAACCCATGACCTCCCACCCGACGAGGGTGAGCACGAGGTCGCCGGACTGGACGACGAGCAGCATGGCGGCGAGGAACAACGACACCGTGGCGGCGAACACCGGGTAGCGGGGGTCGTCACGCAGGTACCAGACGGAGAAGACCTGGACCGCGACGCCCACGATCCCCACAGCAATCGCGATGACCGCGGACGTGCGGTCCGCGAGCATCGTCAACGGAATCTGCAGCTCGCCGACCGGCAGGGGGCCGAAGGTCGGGACGACCTCGGACCGGCCCGCCGTCTCGGCGAACTCCACGACGGCGAGCAGCAACGCCAGCGCCGCCGCGCCGACCGCCACCAGACCGGAGACGGCACGCATACGGCGAAGGAGCAACCCTGCCAGAGCGGCGACCGCCGGAAGCGCGACGAGCAGCTGGACCGTCATGGCGGTCAGGACGCTCACCGGTTCGACTCCTCGTCCATGGTCGAATCCTCAGGCGACGTCAGCAGCGGAGAGGCGGACAGGTCGACGTGGCCCTGCACGGTGAACATGGCGAGCACGACCGCGAGGGCGACGCAGATCTCCGCCGCAGCCACGGTGATGATGAACAGGGTCAGTGTCTGGCCGGTCTGTAGCGGCGAACCGTCCTTCGCGCCCAGCGCCACCAGCATGACGTTGGCAGCGTTGAGGATCAGCTCGACGCCGATGAGGACGAGGACCGCGTTACGGCGGGCCAGGACACCGTAGGTGCCGGCGCCGGCCAAGACACTCGCAAGGAGCATTGGCACCCACAGGTGCATCACGACCTGCTGCCCTCGCGGTTCGAGGGGAACGCCCCGGCGGGTGCGGGCGCGGGTTCCGGGGCCGGCGGCGTTTCGGTGAGGGGTGCTTCAGCGTCAGTCGGCGCCGGTCGTCGGGGGGCCGGCCGGACCCGTCGCCGCCGAGGCCGACGCCCCAGCCCGGCACCGGCGATTCTGGCCAGCGCGAACGCACCAATGAGCGCAGCCAGCAGGAGGACGGAGAGGAGCTCGAACGGCCACACCCAGGTCCCGAAGACCGCCGTCGACACCGCCTTGGTGTCGCCGTTCTTCGACTCGATCGCCCCTTCTCCGACGAGCGGCACCAAGGTGACGGCCAGCAGGACGGTGACCGACACCGCCAGCAGCGCCGCGAGCAGCCGCTGCCACCACGGGGTGGCGAGATCAGTGTTGGGCCCGATCGGGGACCGGGTGAGCATCAGGGCGAAGAGGACGAGCACGACCACGGCGCCGACATAGATCAGCACCTGCACCAGCGCGACCAGCTCGGCTCCCAGCACGACGTAGCAGCCCGCGATGGTCCCGAGACCGACGACGAGCCAGAGCGCCGCGTGGACGAGGTTGCGCGTGGTCACAGCGAGGATCGCGCTTGCCGACGCGATGACGCTCAACACCGCGAAGACGATGTCACGCGTCGTCACGACTCTGCCTCTTGCTGGGCGGCGGTGGCCGAGGGCGCCTCGGCAGCGGCCGTCTTGGCGGCTCGCGCGCTCCTCGGAGCGGGACGCTCCCGCAGTCCACTGGCGCGCGGCGGCCGGTTGGCCGCACCCACCTCCGCCGGCTCTGCGGAAGACGCATCGAGCGCGGGCGGTGGTGGCACGGTCTGCATCCACTGGCCCAGCCGCTCCTTCTCGTGGAGCAGGTCACGGATGTCGATCTCCGCGTACTCGAACTCGGGACTCCAGTGCAGGGCGTCGAACGGGCACACCTCAATACAGATCCCGCAGTACATGCAGAGCGAGAAGTCGATGGCGAAGCGGTCGAGGACGTTGCGCTGCCGCTCCCGGCCCCCTTCGGTCGTCGCCGGCAGCGTCTCCTTGTGGGAGTCGATGTAAATGCACCAGTCCGGGCACTCTCGGGCGCAGAGCATGCACGACGTGCAGTTCTCCTCGGTCAGGGCGATGACGCCGCGAGACCGAGGTGGCAGGGCCGGCTTCGTGTCGGGGTACTCCGCCGTATGCGACGGGCGCGACAGGGTGCGGGCGGTCGTCGCGAGTCCCTTGAGGAGCCCGGGCAGCCCGGGCCGATCGCCCGGCCGGAAGCGCCGCGCTTGTGCGCTCATCCGATGACCACCACCCCAACGCCGGTGATGGCGAGCTGAACGATCGCGAGCGGTACCAACCAGATCCACGCCAACCGCTGCAGCTGGTCCTCCCGCAGCCGCGGCCAGGCCACGCGCAGCCAGACGATGAGCACCGCGACGGCGAAACCCTTCAACAGGGTCCACAGCCAGCCGACCGAGTCGGCCCACGGCCCTCGCCAGCCGCCGAGGAAGAGCACCGCGAAGAGCAACGACATCAGGACGATGCCCGCATACTCCGACAACAGGAAGAAGGCGAACCGCAGGCCGGTGTACTCGGTGTAGGGGCCGAAGACGATCTCCGAGTCCGCGACCGGCATGTCGAACGGCGGCCGCTGCAGCTCGGCCAGCGCTGCGACGAGGAACACGACGGCACCGGGCAGCTGCCAGACCAGCCACCACCAGCTCCATTCGCGGACGATGCCGCTGAGCGACAGCGTGCCGGCGGCGAGGGCGACCGACGCGACTGAGAGCACGATCGGCAGTTCGTAGCTGAGCAGCTGGGCGGCCGACCGCATGGCGCCCAGCAGCGAGTACTTGTTGGCGCTGGACCAGCCGGCCATGAGCGTGCCCAGAATGCCCACCCCGGCCAGCGCGACGACGAACAGCGCGCCGGCGTCCACGTCGGCACCAACCAGCTTGGGGCCGAGCGGGATCACACTCATGGCGACCAGGTACGGGATCAGGGCCACACCGGGCGCGAGGCGGAAGACCCAGCGGTCGGCGGCGACCGGGACGACGTCTTCCTTCTGGACGAACTTGACCCCGTCGGCGACGAGCTGCGCCCAGCCGTGGAAACCTCCGGCGTACATGGGGCCGAGCCGGCCTTGCATGTGGGCCATGACCTTGTGCTCGGTCTGGCCGACGAGGAGGGGTAGCACGAGGAACGCCAGGAGCACGGCGATCGTCCGGATCACCACTTCGAGGACGGTCATCGGGGACCCCACTCCGCCGGCGGCACGCCCGGCGCCTGGACCCGTCGGCGGCCGGGTGACCGCGGCGCATCATGACCTTCACCAGGTTCCTTGGCGCCTGGCCACGGCTTGGAGGCCCGCGCAGCGAGGACGAACGACTTGCGCAGCGGCGTCCCGTCGAAGCCGTCGGGCAGCAGCAGCGGCCGCAGCCCCAGCCCCGTCCCGTCGTCGAAGCCGGCGACGTCGATGCCGAACATCTCGTGCGTCTCACGCTCGTGCCAGGCGGCGCCGGCGAAGAGTCCGGTGAGACTGGGCAACGCCTCGCCGTCCGGTACGCGCGTGCGCAGCAGATGTCCACGCAGGGCTCCCGGAGTCGACACGTCGAGCAGGCGCAGGACGACGTCGAAACCGGGAATCTCGGCGGCGTCGGTCTGGTCGACCGCCGTGAGCCAGTCGAAGTAGGTGAAGCCTTGGCGGGTCAGCTCCCGTACGGCACCAAGCCATTCCGACGTCGTGACGTCTAGACACGGCTCGTTACCGGCCGGCTCGTCAACGCCGACGCGGCGCACAGCGGGCCGCTCGGTCATTCGTCGTCGTCCCCGAGCTCGAAGATGTCGTCGGCCAGCGTGTGGCCCCGCCGGTGACGGCCGGGCTGGCGCGGCCCGCGACGTGGTTTCGTCTGGCCGTCCGGCGGTT
>JBKPQA010000126.1:0-3620 GCA_046733835.1 Actinomycetota bacterium | reverse complement strand
GGGGTCGTCGTCGACGGCGAGAATGGTCGGCTTGGCCATGACGTCAGGAAGTCTCACAGAGCAGGACCGACGACGGGAGAGGTTTCCTCCGCCCGGCCGTGTCGCCTAGGGGTCCGATCGCCGGAGCGCCCGGTCGCGACGGGCCTACAGTTGAGGTCGCACCGCGCCCGCCCCTCACTCGGAGATCGCCTTGACGCACCACACCGACGACACCTTCTACGGCTCCGACTTCGGCGCCCTCCAGTCCTTCGACCCTGACATCGCCGGCGTTCTGCTCTCGGAGCTGGAACGGATTCGCGGCGGACTGCAGCTGATCGCCAGCGAGAACATGTCGTCGCCCGCGGTGCTCACCGCGCTCGGGTCGACGCTGTCCAACAAGTACGCCGAGGGCTATCCGGGCCGCCGTTACTACGGTGGGTGCTCCGAGGTCGACAAGGCCGAGAACCTCGCCATCGAGCGGTGCAAGGCCCTGTTCGGCGCCGACCACGCCAACGTGCAACCGCACACCGGCGCCAGCGCGAACCAGGCGGTGTATGGCGCCTTTATGCAGCCGGGCGACACTTTTCTCGGCATGGCTCTGCCTATGGGGGGCCACCTGACTCACGGGGCCAAGGTTTCGGTCTCGGGCAAGTGGTTCAACGCCGTGCACTACGGCGTCGACCGCGCGACCGAGGACATCGACTACGACCAGGTGGCCGATCTGGCCCGAGAGCACCGGCCCAAGGTGATCGTCGCCGGCGGCAGCGCCATTCCCCGTCTCATCGACTTCGAGTTCTTCCGGAATCTTGCCGACGAGATCGGCGCCATCTTCTGGGTGGACGCGGCCCACTTCATCGGTCTCGTCGCCGGCAAGGCGATCCCCAGCCCGGTCCCGTATGCGGACGTCGTCACCTTCACGACGCACAAGGTGCTGCGCGGCCCGCGGTCCGGTGCCCTGGTCTGCAAGGCCGAGCACGCGGCCGCCCTCGACCGGGCCGTCTTCCCGATGATGCAGGGCGGCCCCATGATGCACGTCATCGCCGCCAAGGCGGTCAACTTCAAGGAGTGCGCGACTCCGGAGTATGCGGAGTACACCCGTCAGGTCATCGCGAACGCCCAGCAGCTGGCGACCTCGCTGGGGCAGTACGGGATCCGGCCGACCACTGGCGGCACGGACACCCACCTGTCTCTCCACGACCTCCAGGGCGTCGGGGTGACGGGCGCCGAGGCCGAGGCGCGAGCTGACGCGGCCGGCATCGTCCTCAACAAGAACGCGATCCCGTTCGACCCGCAGAAGCCCAACATCGCCTCGGGCATCCGTGTCGGGACACCCTGCACGACGACGCAGGGGATGGGTACCGAGGAGATGGCGACGATCGCCGAGCTCATCGCCACCGCGATCACCAAGGGCGACGCCGACCCCGACAACCCCGTCTCTCAGGAGGTGCGGGCCTCGGTGACCGACCTCGTGACCCGCTTCCCCGCATACCCCCGTCCCTAACGGTCGCGGAGGCGGCCCAGCCCCAGACGTCTTGACCCGAGCCCGTGCGCGAGTACTTCCTCATCTTCGTCGTCGCCGGAGCGATCACGTACCTGGCCACACCGCTCGTCCGGGCGGTGGCCGTGGCCACCAACGCGTTCACTCCGGTGCGCGAGCGCGACGTCCACTCGACGCCTACGCCGCGGCTCGGTGGCGTGGCGATCTTCCTCGGTTTCGCCGCCGCGAGCCTGGTCGCCCGTGAGCTGCCGTTTCTCAAAGGCGTGTACAGCAGCGGGCAGATCTCCGGCGTGCTCATGGGGGCAGCAATCGTCTGCCTCGTCGGAGCGATCGACGACATCCACGAGCTGGACTGGCTCACCAAGCTGGCCGGCCAGATCCTCGCCGCCGGCGTCATGGCCTACAAGGGCGTCCAGCTCCTGGCCATCCCGATCTTCGGCACCAACACCGTGCTGCCGTCCCCGGTGCTCGTCGCCATGACCGTGCTCGTCGTCCTCGCGACGGCCAACGCCGTCAACTTCATCGACGGTCTCGACGGTTTGGCGGTCGGCGTCGTCGCCATCGCGGCCCTCGCCTTCTTCATCTACTCGTACTACGTGTCCCGCAGCTACAACCCGCCCAACGTGTTCTCGAACGCAACGTTCATCTGTGCCGCGGTGCTCGGCTGCTGCGTCGGGTTCCTGCCGCACAACTTCCACCCGGCGCGCCTGTTCATGGGCGACTCCGGCGCGTTGCTGCTCGGCCTCCTGCTGTCCGCGGCGACGATCTCGCTCAGCGGCAACGTCGACCCGGGCGCGGCCAACGGCGGCAGCCTCATCGCCGCTCTGCTCCCGCTGGCCGTCCCGCTCGCGGTGCTGAGCCTGCCGTTCCTCGACATGGTGCTCGCGGTGATCAGACGTACCCTGGCCGGAAAGAACCCGTGGGACGCCGACCGCAAGCATCTCCACCACCGGATGCTGGAGCTCGGGCACGGCCACCGAAACGCCGTTCTACTCCTGTATATGTGGGCCGCCCTGCTGGCCCTCGGAACGGTGTCGTTCGCGTTCGTCGAGAGCTGGCGCGCGGCCATCGTCATCGGCGTTTGCCTCGCCGTGGCGGTCACGCTCACCGTCTGGCTCCCGAGGTGGACGAGGCCCAAGCGCTTGTGATAGTTTTCACAAGCACCCGGAAGTCCTGAAAAGGCCTCTGCCACAACGACAGAGCAGGTCCGACATGAGCACCGACGCCCGCCCCGGCGCCCAGAGTGACGCCTTCTCGGAGCTGCTGCGGGGAGCGCTGTGGCCGACCGTCGCCGCCGCAGGGGTATGCGTCGTGGTGGGACTCGTCTCCGGCCCGAAGGCGGCCTGGTCCGCGGCGCTCGGCGCCGCGCTGGTCGTGGGCTTCTTCACCGTCACGTTGCTGGCCATGAAGCGGACCGCCGACCTGCCGCCGACGACGGTGATGCTCGTCGTCATGGTCACGTACACCCTCAAGGTGCTCGTCCTCGGTCTCGTGATGTTTGCGGTGCGCGATGTCGAGTGGCTGTCCGGTTACGCGGTCGGCGTGACGATCACCGTGTGCGCTCTGGTCTGGCTGTTCTTCGAGCTGCGCGCGTACAAGCGCCTGCGGATCTTCGCCTACGACCCGAACGGTGCGGCCGCGCTGCCCAGGCAGGAGGACCGCGAGTGAACGAGAATCGAGGCCGTCATGTCACCGTCCGAGACGCCGTCCACCCCGCCCGACCAGCCGGACGGGCCCGACGAAGCCCAGCGAGCGGCGGATCGGCGCGACAGCGAGATGTACACCAAGGTCGTGGGGTACATGCTCGCGGGGCCCCTGTTCTACGGGGGGATCGGGTGGGCGCTCGACCACTGGCTCGGCACGGCGTTCCTCCTACCAGTGGGAATCGTCGGCGGCGTCGCGTTGTCGCTCTACCTGATCTGGTTCCGGTACGGTTCCAGATGAGCTCGGCAGCCCCGCGCGACGTCCTCGTCACACCAGCCTTTCGGCTGGTGAGACGACTGTCCCGGGTCAGGCGCTCGACCCAACTAGCATGCTGTGTCCCGCGCGTACAAAGGAGTGACCCGTGAGCGTCCTGGCCGTCGCCGTTCCCACGGACTACGAGGCTCCCGGCGTCGCGGAGTTCTGGCAACCGCTCATCGGT
>JBKPQA010000125.1:0-3320 GCA_046733835.1 Actinomycetota bacterium | reverse complement strand
GCTCACCCACGTGGCGAACCCACGAGCCTCGACTGGTCGTATCCAGGCGTAGGGCTTGCCACTCTCGGTTTGTCGGGCGTCACGCGACGCGGTAGGTGAAGGCGCGTGGACACGCCAGCGGTCGAGCACGACGGCTGCGTGTGGCCGTCGTGCCCGACCAACGGGTGCCAGTGGCTAGATGGTGACGATGTTGATCTCGTCCGCCTCGTCGCCGGCGTGCGCCAGGATCCAGTCAATAACCGCCTGCTGGTCCGTGCGGTAGGCGAAGGCGGTCGCCTTGCAGGTCGTGATTCGCTGACCCAGGACGTAAGAGTTCACGGCGACAATCACATCGGTGTCGTCCAAGAGAACGGGGCCGCCAGAGTCGCCGAAGCAGGTGCCGCCGCGGTCGCCACCGGGGTTGGTCGCGAGCTGCACGTTGAACCCGGCCGTGTTGTGGCTGACCAAATTGAGAATGAAGGTTTCCGCCTGCAGCCGGCTGCGGTACGAGATCGTCTTGGCCGGGTTGGTGTACGTGAGTCCGTACCCGGACACCGTTACGGTCGCCTGCGGGCCCGTTCCGTAGGCGTCCAGGGTGCCAGCAGCGGCCAACGACGCGTAGGTGTCGATGTTGGGGTAGACCGTCTGTACCGGCGCGTCCAGGATGACCAAGCCCACGTCCAGGGTGTTGGGGAACCCGGCAAAGTTGTTGAAGCCGTACGTGTAGAGGGTGTGCGCGGTGATTCCGCCGGTCTCCGGGTATCCGCTCACCGGGTCGACGCCGGTCGCTGGGTCGTAGTTCGCTCCAGCGTCCTGCTCGAAGTAGACCCGCGCGCTGACCGCGCCCTCACCAATGTCTGTGCAGTGTCCGGCAGTGAGGAACACTCGGTCGGTGAGCAGGCTTCCAGAGCACCGCCACAGGAACTCGCCATTGGCGTCGTAGAAAACGACCAGGCCTACGTACTCATGCTCGAAATCCGGCTCATAGTTGCCGGTGATGGCATGCGCCGACGGCATGCTCACCGTCAGCAGGCATAGCACGCTAGCGAGAAGAACCAGCAGTCTGCGCATGTTCAACCCCTGTGGTCAGCCGGGTGTGCCCGGGCATGTCAGCCGGCCCCGTCGCCAGCCACGAGCGTTCCTACCATGCAGCGAACACCGCTGCCAGTCGGGAGCCGCGAGGAATAAGTGACCTTCCTCAGGGCGTACGACGACGTCACTTTGGACTACCTGTCCGGCACCTGCCCATCCGGTCCTTGTCTCCAACGCCGCCGCAACTCACTCACTGAGTCAACTCAGCAGAGCGCGAGGCCGGACCCCACCACGTGGCCCGACCTCGCGCGGTCTGGGTGAGACGTCTTCGGAGGTGGGCCGCCCCGTCGGCACCACGACACACTTGAAGGCAAAGTTCGCAGGCAGGACCACTGAAACAAACCCGACGGTTATCTGGGAGCCGCCTGGGCGTCACGATTCCGTAACGTCGCGGGTCAAGCGGTCACGCAGCCAGCCGGCGATGTGTGTGCGGGCCGCCCGACCCTCTCCCGTGGGATGCAGCGGATAGTCGTGAATCAAGCCCGGTCCCTCGACCAGCTCGACGTCGCCCGCGGCCAGAACCACGGCGTCGACCAGCCGGTGCGCGTCGGCGTTGAGGATGTCGTGGGTCCCGCTGAGGACCAGCATGGGCGGGAGGTTGCCCAGGTCCCCGTGGATCGGACTTACCCACGGGTGGTCGACCGGAAGGCCGCCTCGGTATGCGTCGCCGGCCTCTCGCAGGCCAGGCGCCTGCAGCCACGGGTCGAGATGCGCGCGCGCGGCCACACCAGGGTCGTCGCATGACACGTCGACCCACGGGGAGATGAGCACCAGGCCGGCGAGCGCGCGGACATCGGAGCGGGCCAACTCCTGAGCGACGGCCAGAGCCATGCCCGCGCCGGCCGAGTCACCACCCAGGAACACCGGTCGTCCGGGAAACCGCAGCACGTCTCGGAGCAGTCCCACGACGGCCGGGACGACGGCGTCGGCGGTGCCGACCGGCGCCAACGGGTAGATGGGAACCAGCGCCGTGAGAGCGGTCTCCCGGACCAGCCGCTCCACGAACCACCAGTGCCACGACCGCATTTCCCGGAAGTACGCGCCGCCGTGCAGGAAGACGAAATGGCCGCTGGTCCGACCGTCGCGCGGCCCGATCTCGTAGACCGGCCACCCGTCGGGGGTGATGCCCGCCACCACGTTGACACGCCAGCCGAGCCGGGAGGGCGGCGTGTGGGTCGGTGGACCGGCCACCAGCGCGTCCATCACCGCCCGGGTCCCCGGACCGGTCGCATACTGCTCGTGCGCACGGCGGATGCTGGGCGCATACCGAACCAGCCGGCTGGCCACGCTGGGACGAGTGCCTCTCCGGGTACTCACAAGTAGAGACCAGTGGCGCCGTCGTCCTCGACGCGGTGCGCCGCGACGGCGTGGATGTCCCGCTCGCGGAGGAGAACGTAGTTCTTGGACTGCAGCTCGACCTCGTGCCGGTCGTCGGCGTCGAAAAGGACTCGGTCGCCGATCTCGACCTGGCGAACCGACGGTCCGGTCGCCACGACCTCGGCCCAGGAGAGGTGCTTGCCCACCGACGCCGTGGCCGGGATCAGGATGCCACCGCCGGACTTGCGTTCCCCCTCGTGCTCGAGCGAGACGAGTACTCGATCGTGCAGCATGCGGATCGGCAGGCCTTCACCGGCCTTGGCCCGCTTGGCGGCCACGGTGAGCGGGTCAGCTACGGCTGCGACGCAGCAGGGCGACGCCGATGAGCACGACGGACGTCGCCCCGAGGACCGCCGCCACGAGCTCGCTACGGATGCGGCCATCGGGCGTATGCGTCGTCTGGGCGACCCTGATCCTCATCGCCTCGACCTCTCGGCGCAGGATCTCGCGCGGCATGAGCCGGGTAACCAGCTCGTCGACGGTGGTGCTGAGGTGGACCCGGCGGTCGGACAGCTCGGCCTCCAGCCGAAGGACCTCCGGCGAGGGCGGGACGGGCGCGGCCGGTGTCGAGCTGCTCATCGCCGTTCTCCTTCTCGCACGCGGAACCTGTGCGTCAAACCCTACAGACCGAGATCCTTGCGCAGCGCGGCGACGTGTCCGGTCGCCTTGACGTTGTACCGCGCGTCGGAGACCTTCCCGTCCTCGTCGACGACAAACGTCGACCGGATGACGCCCTCGACGGTCTTGCCGTACAGCTGCTTCTCTCCGTAGGCACCGTATGCGTTGTGGACCTGCTTGTCCGGGTCGGAGAGCAACGTGATGGTCAGGCCGTCGTGCTCGCGGAACTTCGCGAGTTTCTCGGGCTTGTCGGG
>JBKPQA010000124.1:0-7076 GCA_046733835.1 Actinomycetota bacterium | reverse complement strand
GCGGCGCTGAGCTCGCGGTAGTAGCGGCTGAACATCGCCAGCACCGTAGCCACTAGTCCCAGGACGCCCACGATGACGAACACCAGCGCGATGCCACGGTCGGGACCGGTACCGAACCACGGCCCGATCGTCCGAGCACCCCATCCGTCCGTCATGAAGGGGATGACCGCGAACTGGGTGAGCGGCCCGATGAGGAAGGCGGTCAGCGGTGAAGCCGCCTGCTCCACGCTCTGGGCGAACCCGAAGACGCGGCCCTGCCGCTCGAACGGGACGACCTGCTGCAGGACGGTCTGCTCGGCGGCCTCCGCGAACGGCACGAGGAGCATGTAGATCGCCATCCCGATCGCGAGCAGCACGATAGACGACCGAACGGCGAAGACCGTCGTCACCGACCAGAGCACGACGTTGACCAGCATCAGGATTCGGACCGGGTTGCTGGTCAAGCCCGTTCGGGCCACCACGAGACCGCCGACGATGATGCCCACGCTCAGCGCACCCCAGAGCAGGCCCCACGCCTGGACGCTCACCAGCGACAAGCCGTACGCGTCCATGAGCGCCATGAACGCCCCGCCCAGGAAGTTGTTGAAGCAGGCGAACACGATCAGCGCCAGGAGGCCAGGGACGCCCCGGACGATGCGAAACGTGCCGCGGAGATCGACGCCCTTCCCCTCGGTGGTGGCGTCGGTCGGCGCCGGTCCGGTCTCATCGACCGCCTCGCCCATGGCTTGCGCCGTCGTGACGATCCGGCGCTCCGGCACCCGGATCAGGGCGAGGTACAGCTCGACGAGGGCGAGCACGCATACCGCCAGGATCAGTACATAGAGCATCCCGCCGGCCGCCACGAGCACGCCGCTGATGACCGATGTGACGAGGAACGACACGCCCGTCGTCGTGCCGACTAGGCCGTTGGCGCGGTCGCGCACGTCGGCGGGGATCAGCAGGGTGACGCAGGTCGGCAGCGCGATCGTGAAGAGGTTGCCCGTGATCACGCCGAGCATCACGGCCACGACGAACACCCAGAGGACCGGGCTGGCGGGATCACGGAACGTCGCGTCGGGGGTGATGACGTAGAGCGCCAGGCTGGCGGCGTAGATGACCAGCGACACCGCCGCGGAGGCCTGCATCACGCGTTTCTTGTGATGGTGGTCGACGAGGCTGCCGAACCAGATTCCCGTCGCGGCGATGGCGATCAGGAAGATTCCGGCGATCATGCCGGTCGCGAAGACCGACTTGGTCTCGAGGTAGACCCAGAACGTCACCGCGAACCAGACCGTGTAGTTCATGACCGACACGGTGAGGGTGTTGAAGAGCAGATGCAGGAAGGTCCGCTGCGCGGGCTGGCGCAGGTCGAGCCTCGGTCCCGGGGCGGCGGCCATCATGCGACGGTAGACCAGCCCGCCGACGTCAACTCATCGGTTTTCGTGCGAGCCTGACGGCCATGACCGATCGTGAACTCGACGCATACAGCATCGTCGACCTGCCGGAGCAGCCGTTCGTCGGCGTGACCAAGACCGTCACGATGACAACGATCCCGGACATCGCGGACGAGATTCCCGGGCTGATCGGCTGGGTGGTGAACCATGGGCACTCGCCCGCGGGCGCGCCCTTCCTGCGGTACCTCGTCATTGACATGGCTGGTGAGCTCGACATGCAGGCCGGCGTGCCCGTTGCTTCGCCAGTCGACAGCGGCGGCGACGTGGAGTCCGGGGTGCTGCCGGGCGGTCGGTATGCGACGACGAGGCACATGGGGCATCCGGACGAGCTCGGGGAGGTCACTCGGCGATTCCTCCAGTGGGCGGACCGCGTGGGACTGCGATTCGACGTCCGTCCTTCCGATCAGGGCGACGTGTGGGCCAGCCGGATCGAGTGGTACGAGACGAACCCGGCGGAGCAGGCGGACATGAGCCGGTGGGTGACTCGGCTGACCTTCAAGCTCGTCGACTGAAACCCCGGCAGCTCATCGCGCGGTCAGCAGCCGACGAGGCGCGAGGCCAGCCACCCCTCGACCTGGTCGAGCGCGATCCGCTCCTGCGCCATGGAGTCGCGCTCGCGGATGGTGACGGCCTGGTCCTCCAGGGTGTCGAAGTCGACCGTGACGCAGTAGGGCGTGCCGATCTCGTCGTGCCGCCGATACCGCTTGCCGATCGCGCCGGCGTCGTCGAAGTCGACGTTCCAGCTGCGGCGCAGCTGCACGGCCAGGTCCCGGGCCTTGGGCGAGAGATCCGCATTCCGTGACAACGGCAGCACCGCCGCCTTGACCGGCGCCAGCCGAGAGTCGAGCCGCAGCACGACGCGCTTGTCGACGCCCCCCTTGGTGTTGGGCGCCTCGTCCTCGGCGTAAGCGTCCACGAGGAACGTCATCAGTGAGCGCGACAGACCCGCCGCCGGCTCGATGACGTACGGCGTGTACCGCTCCCCCGTCGTCTGGTCGAAGTAGACGAGGTCGGTGCCCGAGTGCTGGGTGTGCGTGGTCAGGTCGAAGTCGGTGCGGTTGGCAATGCCCTCGAGCTCCCCCCACTCGGAACCGGGGAAGTTGAACCGGTACTCGATGTCGACGGTCCGCTTCGAGTAGTGGGACAGCTTCTCCTTGGGGTGCTCGTAGTGGCGCAGGTTCTCGGCCTTGATGCCGAGGCCGACGTACCACGCCGTGCGCTCGTCGATCCACTTCTGGTGCCACGCCTCGTCCTCGCCCGGCTTGACGAAGTACTCCATCTCCATCTGCTCGAACTCGCGAGTCCGGAAGATGAAGTTCCCGGGCGTGATCTCGTTGCGGAACGACTTGCCGATCTGCGCGATGCCGAACGGCGGCTTCCTGCGCGACGAGTTCATGACATTGAGGAAGTTGAGGAAGATGCCTTGCGCCGTCTCGGGCCGCAGGTAGTGCAGGCCGGAGTCGTCCTCCACGACGCCGAGGAACGTCTTGAGCAGCCCGGAGAACTGGCGCGGCTCGGTCCATTGGCCACGCGTACCGCAGTTCGTGCAGACGATCTCGGCGAGCGGGATGTCGTCGGGGTTGACGACGTCACCCTTGGCGGCCCGCTTCTCGGCGACCGCCTCCTGGAGATGGTCGGCGCGGAACCGTTTGTGGCACGACAGGCACTCGACGAGCGGGTCGCTGAACGTCGCGACGTGGCCCGAGGCCACCCAGGTTTCACGCGGCAGGATGATCGACGAGTCGAGCCCGACGACGTCGTCCCGCTGCTGGACCATGGCCTTCCACCACTGGCGCTTGATGTTGTCCTTGAGCTCGACACCGAGCGGACCGTAGTCCCACGCCGACCGCGTCCCTCCGTAGATCTCCCCACTCGGGTAGACGAAGCCGCGGCGCTTGCACAGGCTCACGACGGTGTCGACGGTCGTGCCGGGAGTGGTCAGGCTGGCCATGGGGCCCAAGGCTAACGGCCGAGCCACCGCGACCTCATCGAAGTATGCGTACCCTCTCCCCCGTGAGCCTGCCGTTCCGATCCCGAGTCGAGCACGCCGCATACCCTGTGCTCGACCGTCTCGAGCGTCTGCCTCGCGCCGTGCCGTTCCTGACGGTGCTCTTGCTGATCGTCGTCGGCATCTTCGTCCCACGCTGGGGGTTCCTGGCGACCGCGCTCGTCGGCCTCGCCGTGGGTTTTCTCGTCTACTACACGTGGCCACGACTGACGATGCCGGAGCGGCTGATGCGCCTTGCCGTGCTGGCCCTCATCACGGCGGTGGCTATCGTGCAGGCGGTTCCCCGCGCCTAAGATTTTGACAATCATTCTCATTCTAGGTACAACGGAGGTATGCGTCACCGCCTCCCTTCCGCCCGCGTCGTCGGGCTCTTGGGGGCAGCCGCCGTCGTTGCATTGGTCGGCGGATGCGGATCCGCGACATCGCAAGCCCGATCCGACCACGATGGCGGGCGGGTCGAGGTGGTGGCCTCGTTCTACCCCCTCGACTTCGCGGCCCAGCAAGTAGGTGGCGACCGCGTCAGCGTGGTCAGCCTGACCAAACCCGGTGTCGAGCCGCATGACCTCGAGCTGACCGCCAAGGCCGTCGGCCGGGTCGCCGGCGCCGACCTGGTCGTCTACGCCAAGGCTTTTCAGCCGGCGGTTGACACCGCGGTCGACCAGGAGGGCGCCGGCCACGCCCTGGACGTGGCGCCCATGGCGAACCTCGATCGGCTGGCGCCACCGGAGGACGACGGGCACGGCGATCTCGGCCACACGCATACCGACGCCGAGAAATCAGTCGAGGATCCCGCCGAAAGTCCAACCGCCGCCATGGACCCGCACTTCTGGTTGGATCCGGAGCGCTACGCCGCGGTGGCAACCGCAATCGCCTACCGGCTCGGCCAAGTGGACAGCTCGCACGCCGCGGAGTACTCCAGCAATGCGCAGGCGTTTGCCGCGCGGTTGGCCGCCCTGGACGGCGATCTCCGCACTGGACTGGCGTCCTGCACCAACACCGACCTGGTGACCAGCCACGCGGCGTTCGGCTATCTGGCCCAGCGTTACGGCTTCACGCAGGTGCCGATCGCCGGACTCTCCCCTGACGTCGAACCGTCCGCCGCCAAGCTCGCCGAGGTCGCGGACTTCGTTCAGCAGCACCACGTCACGACGATCTACGCCGAAACCCTCGGCGAGCCGGCGTTCGCCGACACGATCTCGCGAAGCACGGGTGCTCAGCTCGCGGTCCTCGACCCTATTGAGGGGCTGACCAGCCAGGCACGCGGCCACGACTATTTCGAGGTCATGCGGTCCAACCTCACGGTGCTCCGAGCCGGGCAGGGGTGCGCATGACGACGTCCGAGCCCATCGTGTCCTTGCGGGGCGCCACTTTCGGCTACGGCGACCACGCCGTCGTGCGCGGCGTCACCCTCGACGTCAACCCCGGTGAGGTCGTGGCGCTTCTCGGACCGAACGGCGCGGGCAAGTCCACCGTGGTCAAGGGGCTGCTCGGCCTCAGTGACCGGCTTGGCGGCGACGTGCGTCTCTTCGGGACGACGATCGACCGCTTCCGCCGAACCGGGGATCACGCCAGGCTCGGCTACGTCCCTCAGCGGCATACCCTTTCCGGCTCGATGCGGGCCACGGTTGAGGAGATCGTGGCCACCGGTCGGCTGGTGCGACAGTCGTGGTTCGGACGGCCGTCGGCGACCGACCGCCAGGTCATCGCCCGGTCCCTCGAGACGGTCGGGCTGGCCGACCGAGCCGGCATCGACGTCGTGACTCTTTCGGGCGGCCAGCAGCGCCGGGTGCTCATCGCACGAGCCCTGGCGGCTCAGCCCGAGATCCTCCTCATGGACGAGCCCACGGCGGGCGTTGACACGGCCAACCAACACGTCCTCGCCGAGGTCATGGGCCGGCTGGCCGCGCAGGGGGTGACCCTGTTGCTCGTCACCCACGAGTTGGACGCTTTCGTCGACGTCGTGACCCGGGTCGTCGTTCTCGACCGTGGCGGCGTCGTCTTCGACGGGTCACGCGACGCGTTCGTAGCCCGCGAGGCAGAACTGCTGCACGAGCACCACACCCATCACCACGACCAGGAGCTGACCGATCCGACGCCCTCGCTGATGGGGACCGCCGAAGCGGGTCCAGCCGGGGGTCTCACATGAGCGACCTGTTCTCCTACGACTTCATGCAGCGGGCGCTGCTGGCGGCCGTGCTCGTCGGCTTGGTCGCTCCGCTGGTCGGCGTGTTCCTCGTCCAGCGCCGGCTGTCACTCGTGGGCGACGGGATGGGGCACGTCGCGTTGGCCGGCGTCGCCGTGGGGCTGCTTACCAATGTCTCGCCGGTCTGGGCGGCTCTTGTCGCCGCGGTCCTCGCGGCGGTCGCCATCGAGCTGATCCGCGCCTCCGGCCGCACCCAGGGCGACGTTGCCCTCGCCGTGATCTTCTACGGCGGCATCGCCGCCGGGGTCGTCGTCATCAGCAAGTCCGCGCAAGGGACGCCGGCGAACCTCACCGCATACCTCTTCGGAGCCATCACCACCGTGAAGAGCTCCGACCTCTGGGTGTTCGCGGTGCTCGCCGTGCTGGTTCTCCTCACGACCTGGCTGCTTCGTCCGCGGCTGTTCGCGGTGGCCAGTGACGAGGAGTACGCGCGCGCGATGGGCATGCCGGTCCTCGGCCTCAATCTCACCCTGGCCGTCTTGACTGCGGTGACGGTGGTCGTGTCGATGCGGATCGTCGGGCTGTTGCTCATCAGCGCGCTGATGATCGTCCCGAACGCGGCGGCGCAGCTCCTCGGCTCGTCGTTCCGCTCGACGATGCGCTGGGCCGTTGCCATCGGCCTGTTCTGCGCTGTGGCGGGCGTGGTCGTGTCATACGGGGCGGATACGCCGTCCGGCGGCACCATCGTCGTTCTTGCCATCGCGGTGTTCGTCGCCGCATCGGTCGGCCGGGCCGTGGTCACACGAGTGCGGACGCGCCGGCACGCCCGCGCTGAGACCCATCCGCATGAGCACGGTCCCGAGTGCGGACATCCGGCGGTCCCGCACGAAGGCCATGTCGACTACCTACACGACGGGCATCGGCACGCGGCACACGAGGGCCACTACGACGAGCACGCCGCCGCTGGACACGAAGCGGCTGGACAGGAACCTGCTGGACACGAAGCCGAGAAAGCGAGACAGCGGTGACCGGTCCGACAAAAGAGCCGCGCCGGCTCACCCGCCAGCAGTCGGCCGTGGCGGATGCGTTGGGCGGCGCGGACGACTTCACGTCGGCGCAGGACCTGCACGTCCGGCTCCGCACAAAGGGCCACAAGGTCGGTCTGGCCACGGTCTACCGGGCCCTGCAGACCCTCGCCGACCAGGGCGAGGTCGACGTGCTCCGTACGGACGACGGTGAGTCCGTCTACCGCCGATGTAGCACCGGGGCGCATCACCACCACCTGGTCTGCCGCTCCTGCGGACGGACCGTCGAGGTGGAGGGACCCACCGTCGAGCGGTGGGCCGACACGGTGAGCGCACAGCACGGGTTCCGCGACGTCACTCACACGGTGGAGATCTTCGGCACCTGTTCGGACTGCTCCTCCTGAGCTGCCCGACCAATGGTCGGCAGAATCCGGAGCCGAGCGTCCGGAGTTCCGGACGGTCAACTC
>JBKPQA010000123.1:0-4688 GCA_046733835.1 Actinomycetota bacterium | reverse complement strand
GCCCTCGACGCTGCGCCGCCGGAGGCCCACCTGGTCGTGTTCAGCTCGTGGGCGCTGACCTACGTCGGCCGGGAGCGGCGGCCCGACGTAGCGCAGTCGCTCGCCGCGATCGCGCGCGACGGTCAGCCGGTGAGCTGGCTGACCGCCGAACCACCGGACTGCGTCCCCGGGATCGAGGCACCACCGGAACCCGAGGCGGAGCGCGGACAGACGACTGTTTTGGGACTACGGCAATGGCGGCACGGAGCCGAGCAGGCTCCCTCCGTTCTGGGCGTCAGTCATCCGCATGGGCAGTGGGTTGCGTTCGGGTAGTCGCTAGGCCAGTGCCGCGCAGACCTCCGGGAACACAGTGTCGGCGAAGTTTCCGGTCTGCATCTCGATGGTGACCGTCCCGTCGGGCTGGGCGACCTCGACGTACCGGCCGACGTACCCCGTCAAACGTCCGGTGCCGGGCTCGGTGAAGTTGAGGTCGTTGCCCGCGATCACCGTCCGCGTGCGCCCGTCGGCCTCGAAATCGGTCGTCACCGTGCCGGCGAGCCGCGAGGTGAGCGTCGCCCCGCTCGCCGGGTTGCGGAGGGTGTAAGTAAAGGCGCTGACCCAGCGCTGCTCACGCGTGACGTTGCCGGCGTCGTCCGTGGAGGTGCGCGCCCACAGCCGTCCGTCGAGCACCCGCTCGATCGGGAAGGCGCAGTAAGGCTCGCCCGCCGGGATGAGCCGGACGTCGTTGTGGAAGTCGATGAACGTCGTTGACGGCGCCGCCGCAGCCGCATTCGCGACCGGCACGACGGCGGCGGCCAGTGCCGACACCAGAACAGCGACACCTCGGGCTAGTGGGAACATGGCGCTCCTCTCAGATAAATTATGCGGGACGCATACTTATGTATGCATCGTGCATAGTTGCGAACCAGCCGTCAAGAGGAGCTGTCGATGAGTTCGCCCGATCCGGCGGAGCTGCGCCACGGCGCCAACGTGCTCAGAGCGCTCACGCGAAACCTCCCTCCTGACCAGGTGGTGACCGCCGCGCCGCTCGACCACGCCAGTGCCCGCGACGCGGTCACGCTCCTCGCGTGGCGAGGCGAGGCCTCGAGCGACACCCTGCAGTTCTCGCTCGGACTCTCGCAGCCGGCGTGCGTTCGGCTCGTCGACCGGCTGGTCGACGCGGGTGTCGTCACCCGCCGTCGGCGAGCCGGCGACCGGAAGGTGTGGCTGCGGCTCACCGCCAAAGGGGGCCGAGCGGCCGGCTCACTGCTCGACCGCGAACAGGAACCGGTCGAGGCGGCACTGCGGCACGCCCTCCCGAACGAGGAGGACCTGTCCCGCTTCGTCGCGGCTCTCGACCAGGTGGCGATGGCCGTGCTGGGTGACACGACGGACCCGGCGCGATTCTGCCGCTCGTGCGACGTCGCAGCCTGCCTGGGGTCGAAGCACGGCTGCCCCTCGGCGACGGTGTGCCGCCGGAACGCCGATCGGGTCGACCAGGCCGTGAAATGACCGAGGCCCGCGAACGAACTCGCGGGCCTCGAACTGGTGGAGGACCCAGGAATCGCACCTGGCAAGGCGCCTCAAGTGCGCATCCCCCGTGGACTGCCGACGTTAGCGCGCGGCGGCCTGAGACGACAAGCGGTTCCCACGAAGTCGGGCCGTTTGCGGTTTGCGTCCTCGACAGCATGCGCCGGCGGGTGTGGAATTCGGCCATGAAGGCCGACGACATCCGCCGGGTTTATCTGGACTACATGGCCGAGACCGGGCACGTCCTCATTCCGCGCGCTCCCCTGATCCCCCACGACGATCCGACGACGCTGTTCACCGGCAGCGGGATGCAGCCGCTGCTTCCCTATCTGCTCGGGGCCAACCATGAAGCCGGGACCCGCGTCGCTGACAGCCAGACCTGCCTGCGCGTGCAGGACATCGACGAGGTCGGCGACAACCGGCACACGACGTTCTTCGAGATGCTCGGCAATTGGAGCTTCGGCGACTACTTCAAGCAGGAGCAGTTGCCGCAGGTCTGGACATTCCTCACCGAGAAGGTGGGCCTGGACCCCGACCGCATCTACGTGTCGTGCTTCATCGGCGATCCCGAGCACGGGATCCCCAAGGACACGGAGTCGGCCGACATCTGGACCCGGCTGTTCACCGAGGCCGGCGTCAGCGCCGACCAGGTCGACCTCGGCAGCGAGGAGCACGGGGGCGAGGTCGGCAACGGCGGCGCGCGAATCGCCTTCTACGGCAAGAAGAACTGGTGGTGCCGCGGCGGCGACGCGGACAGTATGCCGGTCGGTGAGCCCGGTGGCCCGGACAGCGAGCTCTTCTACCTCTTCCCTGACGTTGAGCACGACCCAGCCTGGGGTGCGCATTGCCACCAGAACTGTGACTGCGGCCGGTACCTCGAGATCGGCAACTCGGTCTTCATGGAGTACCAACGCACCGAGACCGGGTTCGCGCCGCTGCCCCGCAAGAACGTCGACTACGGCGGTGGCCTGGCCCGTATCGCCGCCGCGTCGATCGACACGTCCGACGTCTTTCGGATCAACCTGCTGTGGCCGATCATCGAGAAGCTCGAGGAGCTGTCCGGCAAGTCCTACGAGGACGAGACCGTCGCGATGAGGGTCATCGCCGACCACCTGCGTGGGGCCACATTCCTCGCGGTCGACGGGGTCCGTCCCGGTAACAAGGCGCAGGGCTACGTCATGCGCCGGCTCATCCGACGGGCGGTGCGGTTCGCGTTCGACCTCGGGCTCGAGGAGAACTTCTTCCCGCAGATCATCCCCACGATCTCGGGGATCTACGACGCGCACTACCCCGAGGTCGGAGAGCATGCCGCGTATGTCGTGGCGGTGCTGGCCAAGGAGGAGAAGGCGTTCCGGCGCACGCTGCGCAAGGGCATCAAACAGCTGCGCGGATACCGGAACACGGGAGTGACCGGGGCCGAGCTCTTCGTCCTCTACGACACGTTCGGCTTCCCCGTCGAGCTCAGCACCGAAGAGGCACACCGGACCGGCATCTCGGTGAGCGACTCGTGGCGGGAGGAGTTCGACGCGCACATGGCGGAGCAGCGAGCCCGCTCTCAGCTGGCGACCCAGCTCGGGGTCTGAGAAACCCCACGGGGTTCGCTCCGATACTTCGCGGCGACCCCTTCAGGACCCGGCAGCTAGCTGGCCAGTCGCGCGGTGACGCCGTCGACCGCGCGCCGGGCGTCGAGCGGCATCCCGTGGAGGATGGCGGAGGCCCGGGTCGACTGCCAGGGCATGCCGACGAACCGGATCGCCGGGTCGCCGACCGCGGCCCCGCTCCGGTCGAGAACGGGCACCCCGTATGCGTCGGTCTCCAGCTCCGCGAGCCACCCGTAATCGCCGCCGAACCCGGTGCACCACACGACCGTCGTGATGCCGTCGCGGTCGAGGTCGAGGGCCGGTCGCGGTGGTGCCTCGACAGGACCCCGTCCGTCGTCCGGCTCGGGGTCCGGTGCGTCGATCTCCGCTGCGGCGATGTAGTCGTCGGCGACCTTCTCCAGCTCCGCCGCAACCCGGTCACCGAAACCGACGAACTCGGAGACGTCACCGACGAAGCCGAGGCTGGTGCCGTCGACTTCGGCGAGGCGGCCGAGCAGGCGGACTCCCATCCGGCCGAGCTTGGGGATGCCGAGGTCCCGCCCGTTGGAGGCGATGAGGGGCGTGGCGGTCCGCATCGCCGCAGGGTCGGGCAGCGCCTCGGGAGGCGTCGCCCACCAGCCCGCCGCGACATGCCAGTCGAGCAAGGCGCGACCGCGGTAGTGCGCGCGGTACCGGCCGATCCGGCTCGTCGACCACCACACGTCCCGGCCGCTCTCCAGGAGGTCCTCCGCGATCTGCCCGCCGGACTGCCCGCCACCGACGACGAGCACAGCTCCGTCCGGCAACTCGTCCGGACTCCGGTAGTCGTCTGCGTTCAGCGCGCAGATGTGGGGCGCGAGGTTGGCGGCCATGGGAGGGACCAGGGCGACGTTCTTGGGGCCATTGGCAACGACCAGCGTCCGGGTTTCCAGCTCCTCCTCCGGCGTCGTGAGGCGCAGATTGTCACCGACCCGACGGGCGGCGATCACAGTGGTGCGGGTCCGGACCGGCAGGCCCTTCGCGCGCTGGGCGAGGATGGCAACCGTCTGGTCCCGCGTCGAGTACTCGGCCGGGCCGACATCGCCCAGCAGGGCGTTCATGGAGCCCGGCGTGTTGAGCCGGAAGCTGTCCCACCGCTGGGTCGACCAGGTGTTACCGATCTCGCCGCGCTCGAGGACGAGATGGTCCACCCCGGCCTCGGCCAGGGCCCGGCTGGTGGTGATGCCGGCAGCGCCGGCTCCCACCACGACGCAGTCGTAGGTCACCGTCCCAGCATCCTCCGCCTCGACGGCGTGGTGACGCTACCCATCCGTGTGGGTCCGGCGGACATCTGGACCGGCAACCGGTCCGGGGCGGGACGATCGACAGGAACGATCAGGCCAAAACGCCGTTTCCGGCCGTTTCACGTCTGTCGTTCCTGTCGATCGGCACCCTCTTTCGAGGCGTGGCCATTGAGGTGTGGTGAGTGCCGCCGGGGGGCATACCTGCCAGCATGAGCGACCAAACCCAGGGGACAGCCGACAACGACCAGACCGACGCCGCCGGTGCCGGCAGTCCGACCCGCGACGGTGACGTCACGCAAACCGAACACCCCGCCGG
>JBKPQA010000122.1:0-14556 GCA_046733835.1 Actinomycetota bacterium | reverse complement strand
CGCGCTCACCCCCGTGGTCGTCGGCTTCGGCCTCGGCGTCGGCGCCCTGGCCGGCTTCCTCGCGGGCGCCATCGGCACCGGCTGCCTCATGGCCGTGTTCCTCGCCAACAGCGGCGGCTCGTGGGACAACGCGAAGAAGATTGTCGAGGACGGTCACTACGGCGGCAAGGGCTCTGAGGCCCACGCGGCCACCGTCATCGGCGACACCGTCGGTGACCCGTTCAAGGACACGGCCGGCCCGGCGATCAACCCCCTGATCAAGGTCATGAACCTGGTCTCGGTGCTCATCGCGCCGGCCATCGTGATCCTGACCCTCGGGAACACCGCTAACCCGCTCGTGCGGTACGGCATCGCCGCGGTCGCGCTGATCATCATCATCGCCGCTGTCGCCGTGTCCAAGTCACGGGACCTCGCGGTCGGAGGTGACGCGGACCTCGACGAGCAGCCGGTCGACGACGACGAGCTGGCCGCCACACCGGACAAGGAGGCGCTGGTCACCGGTGCCGAGGACGAGGCCGCCCTCGCCCGGGCTGGCGCCGAGGCGGGCGAGGAGCAGACCCGGGTCTGAACCCACTTGTCGACTCCTAAGGGAGCCCAGCGTCCGGATATGCGGACGCCGGGCTCCCTTCGCCTGAGACGGGCCGCATACCGTGTGGCGGGTGCCTCCGCCGCCGCGCGCCGACCGCGCGCTGCTCGGGGCCCTTCACGCCGACCTCGAGCACGCCGCATACACCGTCGACGGCGTTCGCGCGGTCCTCGGCCCGGTCGCGGAGGCGGCGCTCCATCGCGAACAAGCCCTCCCGGCCGACCTCACCACCCGCAACAACCGCGACCCCGCCGCCGTGCTCGTGCGGTGCTTCGCCCTCGGTATGCCCGTGGGGACCG
This sequence comes from Actinomycetota bacterium, assembly GCA_046733835.1. GTDB lineage: Bacteria > Actinomycetota > Actinomycetes > Actinomycetales > Dermatophilaceae > Lapillicoccus. The sequence continues at coordinate 13,671 of JBKPQA010000122.1, read as the reverse complement.
CCGACCTCGATCGCGCGCTTCCCAGCCTGGAGACCGACGGCGCGGCGGCGCTGGGGATCGTCGAGGCCAGCGGCGGCGAGGCCCGCGCCACGTGCGACCTGCGTCCCTATGCCGACGAGGCGCACGACTGGTGGGTTGTCTCCGACCAGTCCGAGATCGCCCGTGGCGGTCCACTGCCGACGGATCACGTCCTCGGCGTCGGCCCGGCCTCCGCGACGGTGGCGCAATGGACGCCGCGCCGCCGGGCTCGACGCGCGCTCGACCTCGGGACCGGGTGCGGCGTGCAGGCTCTGCACCTGGCAATCCACTGCGACGAGGTCGTCGCCACCGACCTCTCCACGCGGGCCCTGGCCTTCGCTCGCTTCACCACAACCCTCAACGACGCCGAGGTCGAACTCCGCGCCGGCAACCTCCTGGAACCGGTCGCCGGCGAGCGGTTCGATCTCGTCGCCAGCAACCCGCCGTTCGTCATCACGCCCCGTCAGCCCAGCGTCGCCACGTACGAGTACCGCGACGCCGGCCTCGTCGGCGATGCCGTCGTCCAGCGCCTTGTCCAGGCCCTCGGTGACCACCTGGAGCCCGGCGGTATCGCCCTCTTGATCGGCAACTGGGAGGTGCACGCCGGCCAGAGCTGGCGCGACGTCTGGGGTTCGTGGCTGGAGGGTTTAGGCCTCGACGCGTGGGCGGTGCAGCGCGACGAGCAGGATCCGGCCGAGTACGCCGAGCTGTGGGCGGCGGACGCCGGGTCGCGCACTGGCACGCCGGGCTACGACGACCTGTATGCGGCGTGGCTGGCCGACTTCGCTACTCGCGGCATCGAGCGGGTCGGGTTCGGAGTGGTCACCCTCCAGCGGCCGGCCCAGTCGCGAGACGTGTGGACGGACCTGACCGACCATCGAGGACCGGTGGCAGCGGCGATGGGCCCAGTGGTCGACGCCGGCCTGCGAGCGCGCACCTGGCTGGCCGAGCACGATGACGACGCCGTGCTCGACGTCGCCTGGACCTGCGCCGCGGACGTCGTCGAGGAGCGGCACTCCCGGCCCGGCGCGTCGGACCCGGAGGTGATCCAGCTGCGGCAGGGCGGAGGGCTGGGCCGGGTGGTCCGGCTCGACACGGTTGGCGCGGGACTGGTCGGCGTATGCGACGGAACCCTCACCGCCCGGCAGGCGCTCGGCGCCATCGCGACTTTGCTCGACCGACCGGAGGCCGAGGTCGTGGCGGTTGCCACGCCGTTGCTGAGAACGCTCGTCGCCGACGGGCTGTTGATCTGAGGCCCGCCGGAGCCGACGTGGGCCCGATACGGTCCGAGAATGACCGACGACGTTCGCGACGATGAGATGCGCGACACCCTCCGTGAGGTACGCCGAGTCGCCCGTTTGCTGGCGCAGGGGATGGAGCCCGATAGCGACGGCCCGAGTCTCTTACAGGTGGTCCAGGACCACCTCGGCGTGCGTCCGGACACGCTGCCGGTGACCAGCGAGGAGATCCCCCAGCATCGGACGGTCGACGCCGACATCGCCGTGGCCGAGCTCGCTGACCGCGACCCCGGCGCGACACTCCTCGGCCTGGGTGGCGGCGAGATGCGCCACCATGCGACGTTCGGAGACCTGCTGTACTACGCACGGATGAGCGGTGGGGGCGGCGCGCTCGGCCAGGTCGAGTACGTGCAGAAGGCCACCGGGCCGGGTCCGGAGGACCACCGGAACGTCGTCGCGTCGGGACTGTGGCTGTTCCGGTACCGCGGGCAGCCGGTGGCCGTCCGGCTGCAGACGCCGACCATGCAGATGGGTCGCCCTCACGGCCTGCTCGACGTACTCGCCGCCGACGACGGCGTTGCCCGTGACCTGGTGGCCGAGGTGCGCGAGCTCATGCAGGAGCGCAGCATCCTTCGGAGTCAGGTCGTCTCCTTCGCCAGCGACCCCTACGGCCAGGGGCTCGGCGGGATCACGTTCGTCGAGCGCCCGGCGATGACTGCTGACGAGGTCGTCCTCCCGGTCGGACTTCTCGATCGAATTCTGGAGCATGTGATCGGCATCGCCAAGCACCGTGAGGTGCTTGCCGCGCATGGTCAGCACCTGAAGCGAGGCGTGCTCCTCTTCGGACCGCCCGGCACGGGCAAGACGCACACCATGCGGTACTTGCTCAGCCAAAGTCAGGACATCACGGCGGTCTTGCTCAGCGGCGGCTCTCTGGGACTGATCCACGAGGCGGCCAAGATCGCGAGAGCCCACCAGCCCGCGCTCGTGGTGCTCGAGGACTGCGACCTCATCGCCGAGGACCGCTCGTTCGGGCCACTGCCGAAGCCGCTGCTCTTCGAGATCCTCGACGCTCTCGACGGCATCGACGCGGACGCCGACGTCGCCTTCCTCCTCACGACGAACCGGGTTGAGAACCTCGAGCGCGCCCTGAGCCAGCGCCCCGGCCGGGTCGACCTCGCCGCCGAGATCCCGCTCCCCGACGAGTCCGGCCGGCGGACCCTGATCCGGCTGTATGCGGGCGATCTGTTCTCCGAGGAGGCGGTCGAGGCTGCGGCGCGGCGGAGCGAGGGGACCACCGCCTCGTTGGCCAAGGAGCTGGTCCGCCGGGCGGTCCTTCACGCCGCCGCGGCCGGTGCCGAGCCGGCGGACGAGCACCTCACCACCGCCCTCGATGAGCTCCTGTCCGATACCGAGAGGCTGACCCGGAGTCTTCTCGGCGTCGGGTCGAGCGCGCCGGACGGTCCTGGACGGTTCCCTGAGTTCGGGCCGGCGGGCTTCTGATGACCGACCGCGCAGCCGACTTCCTCGCCCTCCACGTCCCCGGGACGCCACTACTGATGCCGAACCCCTGGGACGCCGGCTCCGCCCGGCTGCTCGCCGGGATGGGCTTCCGAGCGCTCGCCACCACGAGCGCCGGGTTCGCCGGTACCCACGGCCACACCGACGGCAACGTCACCCGCGACGAGGCGCTCGCCCACGCGGCGACGATCGTCCGTGCGGTCGATGTCCCGGTCTCGGCAGACCTCGAGAACGGCTTCGGCGACGAACCCGCCCACGTCGCGGAAACGATCGGACTCGCCGTCGAGTCCGGCTTGGCCGGGTGCTCGGTCGAGGACTGGGACCCCAGGGGCCATGAGCTGTATGCGCTGGGCGAGGCCGCCGGGCGGGTCGCCGCGGCCGCCGAGGCCGCCCACCACGGCGACCGCCGGGTGGTCCTCACCGCCCGGGCGGACGGCCACATGCACGGCCGGCGCGACCCGGAGGACCTCGACGACACTATCGCCCGGCTCCAGGCCTACGAACAAGCCGGCGCGGACGTCCTCTACGCACCCGGCGTCAACAGCGTTGAGGGCATCCGGCGCGTCGTCGACGCGGTGTCAGGGCCGGTGAACGTGCTCGCGATGACCGACACCCCACCCGTCCGCCGGCTCGCGGAGCTCGGCGTCGCGCGCGTGTCCACCGGCTCGGGGTTCTACTGGGCCGCGATGGGCCGGCTGGCCGGCGCCGCGGAGGAGATTCGGGACAGGGGGACGTATGCGTTCTGGGCCGACGCGCTCAGGGGACGGGCCGTCGCGGTGAGCGCGTTCACCGACGGCGAACGAGGTTCTCTGCACCAATGACGGAAGTCACTTGACCCTGACCCCGGGGGAGGGTCGAAGGTGGAGCGCGTGGCTGGGGGACTCGGTGGTGCGAAACCCTCTTGTGAGTGAGCGCTCACTCATTTACGCTTCTCTCATGACACCGCGCGCGACTGCGCTACCCCCGGCCGCGCGCCGGGGGACTATCGTGGCCAGCGCCCTCACGCTCATCGCCGAGCGGGGGGCGATGCCGACGACGCGGGAGATCGCCGAGGAGGCCGGCATCGCGGAGGGGACGATCTTCCGGGCGTTCGACACCAAGGAACGACTGGTGGAGGCCGTGGTCGGTCAGGCCTTCTGTCCCGCCCCTATCGCCGTGCAGCTGCGCGCCATCGACATGGAGCTGCCTCTGCGCGACCGGCTGGTGGCGCTGGTGACGGTGCTGCAACAGCGCTTCACCGAGATCTTCAGCGTGATGACCGCGCTGGGGCTGTCCGCGCCTCCGGCCGACTTCGAGGAGCACCGCGGCTGCCGTCCCGACACCGGGCACGTGCCGGTCGAGGAGCAGGACCCGCAGGACGGGTCGGAGTGGGGTGACAACACGGACCGCCTCCGGCAGTTCGTGGAGCCGGACGCGAATCAGCTCTCGTGCACCGCTGACGAGCTGATGCAGTACCTGCGGCTGTTCACCTTCTCGGCCAGCCACCCGGGCATCAGTCGCGGCGAGATCCTGTCGCCGGAGACGATTGTCGATGTCGTGCTCGACGGGGTCCGCCGGCCCGCACCACGCATACCCACCCGTTCCAGGAAGGCTCGCTGATGCTGGTCCGCCTCGTCCGCACTCACCTCGCGCCGTACGGGGGCCCGCTAGTCGGGATTTTCGTACTCCAGCTGGTCGGCACCATCTCGGCGCTTTACCTACCGACGCTGAACGCCGACATCATCGACAACGGCGTCGCCAAGGGCGATACCGGATACATCCTCCGAACGGGTGGCTGGATGCTGGTGGTGAGCGTCGTACAGATCGTCGCGACGATCGCCGCGGTTTACCTTGCGTCGCGCACGTCAATGGGCATGGGCCGCGACATGCGCGCCGCGATCTTTCACCGCGTCGGCGACTTCTCGGCCCAGGAGGTCTCTCGCTTCGGTGCGCCGACCCTGATCTCCCGCAACACCAACGACGTGACCCAGGTCCAGATGGTCGTGTTCATGGCGCTGGCCATCATGGTGTCCGCGCCGATCAGCATGATCGGCGGGATCATCATGGCCCTCAAGCAAGACGTCGGGCTGGCGTGGCTGGTCGCGGTGGCCATTCCGCTCCTCGCGATCGCGGTCGGGCTGGTCATCCGGCGGATGATTCCGCAGTTCCGGATCATGCAGACGTCCATCGACAGCGTGAACCGCATCTTGCGCGAACAGATCACCGGCATCCGGGTGGTGCGGGCGTTCGTCCGCGAGGATTTCGAGACTGACCGGTTCGGGGAGGCCAACGCCACGCTCACCCGAACCGCCCTCAACGTGGGGCGCCTGCAGGCGATGATCTTCCCGATCGTCATGATCATCCTCAACGCCTCGACGGTCGGCGTTCTCTGGTTCGGTGCCCAGCGCGTTGCGAGTGGAGCGATGCAGATCGGCTCGCTCACCGCGTTCATGGCCTACCTGATCCAGATCCTCATCGCCGTCATGATGGCGACGTTCATGGCCATGATGATCCCGCGAGCGTCGGTGTCGTCCGAGCGCATCGGCGAGGTCCTCGACACCGAGTCGTCGGTGCACCAGCCGGAGGTGGCGGTCACCCACATCGCCCGCGGCTCGGAGGTCGTCTTCGACCACGTGGACTTCCACTACCCGGGCGCCGAGGCACCGGTCCTCCAGGATGTCACCTTCCGGGCCGAGCCCGGGCAGACGACGGCGGTGATCGGAAGCACCGGCGCGGGCAAGACCACGCTGGTCAACCTCATCCCGCGACTGTTCGACATCACCGGAGGCTCCCTGACCGTGGGTGGAGCCGACGTCCGTGAGCTCGACCTCGACACGCTGTGGTCGCGGATCGGCCTAGTCCCGCAACGGCCGTACCTGTTCACCGGCACCGTCGCGAGCAACCTGCGCTACGGCAATCCGGAGGCGACGGACGAGGAGCTCTGGGAGGCGCTGCGCATCGCGCAGGCGGCCGACTTCGTCGAACGGATGCCCGAGAAGCTCGAGGCTCCGATCACCCAGGGCGGCACCAACGTCTCCGGCGGCCAGCGCCAGCGGCTGGCCATCGCGCGGGCGCTCGTCCGCAGGCCGGAGGTCTACTTGTTCGACGACGCGTTCTCCGCGCTCGACCTTGCCACCGACGCGCGACTCCGAGCGGCGCTACGTCCAGTCACCCGGAACGCCACGGTGATCGTGGTGGCGCAACGGGTGTCGACCATCATCGACGCGGACCGGATTCTTGTCCTCGAAGACGGCGTCATCGTCGGGCAGGGCCGGCACGACGAGCTTCTCGCCAGCTGCGAGACGTACCAGGAGATCGTCGAGTCGCAGCGGAGCGCGGAAGGGGCGGCAGCGTGAGCGAGGGCATCAAGTCCGCCGAGGAGAAGGCGGCAGAGTCCCGCCGGGCTCCGACCCAGCAGAACCGGGGGCCCATGGGCATGGCCATGGGCGGCGAGAAGGCCCAGAACTTCGGCCCGAACGCCAAGCGGCTTATGGGCCGGCTCCGTCCGGAGCGTGCGCTGGTCACCGTGGTGATCGTGCTCGCGGTGGCCAGCGTGGCCCTGACGGCGGTCGGACCCAAGATCCTCGGTCACGCGACGAACCTCATCTTCGAGGGCTTCTTCAGCGCCCAGATGCCGGCCGGAGCGACCAAGGAGCAGGTCGTCGAGGGCCTCCGCGCGTCGGGTCAGTCGCAGGTGGCCGACCTCGTCTCGAACATGAACCTCGTTCCGGGGCAAGGAATCGACTTCACCGCCCTGGCGCAGGTGCTGCTGTTGGTCCTTGCGCTGTACCTCGTCGGCGCGCTGCTGCAGTGGTGGTCCGGCTGGATCCTCGCCGGGGTCGTCACCCGGACCATCAACGCGCTCCGGGCCGACGTCGAGGCGAAGCTGAACCGGCTCCCGCTGCCCTACTTCGACGGCCAGCCGCGCGGCGAGCTGCTCAGCCGCGTGACCAACGACGTCGACAACATCCAGCAGAGCCTCAGCCAGACGTTGAGCCAGCTGCTCACGTCCCTGCTCACCGTGATCGCCGTCGTGGCGCTGATGTTCTCGATCTCGTGGTCGTTGGCTCTCATCGCGCTCGTGACCATCCCCATCTCCATGTGGATCACGGCAACGATCGCCAAGCGCTCGCAGAAGATGTTCGTGCAGCAGTGGCGCAGCACCGGCGAACTCAACGGCATCATCGAGGAGACCTTCACCGGTCACGGCCTGGTCAAGGTGTTCGGCCGCCAGCGCGAGTCGCAGGCCGCGTTCGACGCCAAGAACGGCCAGCTGTTCGACGCCGCGTTCGGCGCCCAGTTCATCAGCGGCATCATCATGCCGGCGATGATGTTCATCGGGAACCTCAACTACGTCGTCATCGCCGTCGTCGGAGGGCTGCGGGTGGCCTCGGGCACGATGAGCCTCGGGGACGTCCAGGCGTTCATCCAGTACTCCCGCCAGTTCACCCAGCCGCTCACCCAGGTGGCGTCCATGGCCAACCTGCTGCAGTCGGGCGTGGCCTCGGCGGAGCGCGTGTTCCAGGTCATTGACGCCGAGGAGCAGGAGCAGGACCCCAGCGTCCCGGCCTCGGCCGCCCCGTCGCGCGGCCGGGTGGCGTTCGAGGATGTGACGTTCTCGTACTCCCCCGACAAGCCGCTCATCGAGAACCTCGACCTCTGCGTGGAGCCCGGCCAGACGGTCGCCATCGTCGGTCCGACCGGTGCCGGCAAGACGACGCTGGTGAACCTCATCATGCGGTTCTACGAGCTGAACTCCGGCCGGATCACCCTCGACGGCGTCGACATCACCGACCTGACGCGGCATGACCTGCGGTCGCGGATCGGCATGGTCCTGCAGGATACGTGGCTGTTCCAGGGCACGATCCGGGACAACATCGCCTACTCCCGTCCTGACGCCACGGAGGAGGAGATCCGCGAGGCGGCCCGCGCGACCTACGTGGACCGGTTCGTGCACTCGCTACCCGACGGCTACGACACCAAGCTCGACTCCGAAGCGGGCAACATCTCCGCCGGCGAGAAGCAGCTGCTCACCATCGCGCGGGCGTTCCTCGCGGGGCCGGAGCTGCTCATCCTCGATGAGGCGACGTCGTCCGTCGACACCCGGACCGAGCTGCTGGTCCAGCACGCGATGGCGGCTCTGCGCAGTGACCGGACCAGCTTCGTCATCGCGCACCGGCTCTCGACGATCCGCGACGCCGACGTCATCCTCGTCATGGAGGACGGCCGCATCGTCGAACAGGGCTCGCACGCCGAGCTTCTCGCGCGCGATGGCGCATACGCACGGCTGTATGCGGCGCAGTTCAGCGGCGCCGCCCAGGATGTCGACGAGGAGGCTGCGGCTCTCGGCGCTCCGGGCGCTGGCGGCGCCATGATGGCGGGCGCGGGACGGATGGCGCCCCGGCAGTAGCCGGTCCCCGCACCCAGGGGGTATGCGGTGCGGCGACTCGTCGCATACCCGGTACTTCCTACTGCGGCCCGCTCGGGTACGCCATGATCGTGGAGCATGAGGCCGCTCACCCGCCCGATCGTCGTGCTGGGCCACATCCTCGTAGGGGACAGCCCGGCGAGCCGCGTTGCTGCGCTCTACGCGGCGGTCACCGCAGGTGCCTCCTTCATGCCCGGACTCATGCCGCGGGGGCTGCGCGAGCAGGTCGCCCTGACCGGAGTCGCGTCGACGCTGCAGCACACGCTGGTCATGAACGCGCAGGCTCGGCACCGGCTCGCGGCTCGGCTCATCTGTGCCTGGACCGGACACGAGACTCCACGCGAGGTGCGCAACGTGGAGGCGGCCGTGGCGGGCGGGACGACGATCATCGGCCTGGCTGGCTACGCCATCCTTCGGCAGCGCGCAGGAGAGTCGTTCCAGCGCCGGACCGCACGAACCGTCGCGATACGGAGCCTGCGCATCGGGCTGGCAACGCTTACAGTGAGCGCGGCCGAGGCGATCGACGAACGCTACGGACGGCGTTACCCGACCCTCCGGGTCGTCATGCCGATGGCGGGCTTCCTCGTGGGCAGCGGCATCGCCAGCGCCCTCGTCCGGCGGTTCCACCGCCCGGACGCCGTGGTCCAGTCGCGGGCGGCGCTCGCGCAGGATCCGCTCACCGGCGAGTGGCTGCGCCCGGGGCAGAACCAGCAGGAGCTCGGGGTCGCCTCACTGCCGACCTCCGTGGCGCTGGGCTTCGGCGTCTCAGTGGCCCTCAACGTCCTGGGTGACGCGGAGCTGGCCCTGTCCCGGCTGGCCGCGCGCACCATCGACCGGGTCATCCCGGGCAGCGCCCCGTACGCCACCCTTGCGGGCCGCAGCCTGGTCCTCGGCGGCGTCCTCACTGCCGTAGGACTGGGATGGGAGTACCTTTACCGCTGGGCGGAGACCGGCGGGTCCGCCATCGACAAGGCCTACACGAGCGCACCCACATCTCCGTGTGTCACCGGTGGCCCGGACTCTCAGATCGACTGGCAGACGCTCGGCCGCGAAGGCGTCCGGTTCGTCGCCATGTCGCTTCCGGTCGAGCAGATCGCCGAGGTCACGAGGACGCCCGTGGAGGACGTCAAACCGCCGATCCGCTGCTACGCGGGGCTAGAAACCGCCGAGACCGTGCACGGGCGAGTCACCGCCGTGATGGAGGAGATGGAACGGCTCCGTGCGTTCGAGCGGTCGGTCATCTGCCTCTTCTCACCGACGGGCACGGGGTACATCAACTACGTCGCCATCGAGACCCTCGAGTACCTCACGCGGGGGGATTGTGCGACCGTCGGCCTGCAGTACTCGCTGCGCCCGTCGTACCTCTCGCTCGACCGCGTCCGGCTGGCGACCGAGCAGAACCAGGCCCTGTTAAACGCCTTGACCTGGCGGATCCGGGCGTTGCCGGAGGGCAGGCGGCCGCGGCTCATCGGGTTCGGTGAGTCGCTCGGCGCCCAGACGCTGCAGAGCTGCTTCCTCCACGAAGGCGTGGCCGGCTTCGACCGGGCCGGAATGGACGCGGCACTGTTCCTCGGGACTCCGGCCGGCAGCCAGTGGAAGCGGGAGTGGAGGATCCACCCACATGAGGAGGACCCCCACGGGGAGGTCGTCCAAGTAACCGGCTACGCGCAATGGCAGCAGCAGACCGCCAACCGGACGACGCCCGTCAAGGTCGTCCTTCTGGAGAACCCCGAGGACCCGATCACCAAGTTCACGCCCCGCCTCGCCGTGATGCGTCCCAGCTGGCTCCCGCCCGGAGGCCCGAACCCGCCCGGCGTTCCCGAGTCGGCGGTCTGGATGCCGTACACGACGATGCTCGTGATCCTGATCGATATCGTCAACGCGATCGACTTCAAGCCCGGCGTCTTCGTCGCCCGGGGGCACGACTACCGCGCGACGCTGGCGAGGATGGTGGCGGCGGCGTACCGGTTCGACGTCGGCGACGAGGAGCTCAACCGGATCGAGCACGCGTTGCGCGACCGCGAGCGGTCGTGGGCTGAGCGGCGGATGCTGGCCGAGCAGGTGGCGCGGGCCAGCGAGGCGGTCAGCCGGCAGGTGCGCACGCTCAGCGACATCAGCACGCCGCACCCGGAGTCGCGCGCGGACGTCCTCGACTGAGTCGGGGTCGAGCCGACCGGCGAACATCTGAGCTCAGTCAGTACCCCCGGTCAGGTAATCGCCGGCGGTAGGAGGGAGATCTTCGCCCAGACCTTGCGTGACATTCCGCTGGTCAGCGTCTCGATCGTGCTGACCGTGTCGAGGACCACGGCGTCCTGCGACTCCTCGGCGCACAGCGCTGCCACCTTACCGACGAGGCTCAGCATCTCGGAGCAGTAGTCGAGGTAGCTCTCCATCTCGTCTCGGTTGAGGTCCACGGTTACCGACTGGCTGGTCGACTGCCAGCCCGGGCGCAGCCGGTCGGGGTCCTTGGTCAGCTGGTGCATGTCGATGATGTGCGCGAGGGAGCGCAGCCGATGGAGCAGGCTCAGTAATCGGCGTCGTTCCAGCCGATCCGGCAGCGCGACGAGAAAGTAGACCGCGATCGCCACGAACACGATGTCGTTGACCAGGCTCTCGGCCAACGGGATCCAGTCGACGGACGGCCCGCTGAGGGCCGTGCGAAACGCGGCGGCGAGGCCGACGACGCCGGCGGCCAGAAGAACGACGGCCACTAGCCGGCAAAGTCCCCGCAGCAGGCGGAGCCGCACCCGGATGGTTGAGGCGGCCGACACGATCTCGCCCGCGAGCGCGGAGAGCTGACCGGCCACCAGCCCCAGGTTCCGGTCCGGGAACCGTGCCAGGATGCGCCGCCGGAGCCGGTCGATGGTGAGCTGGACCTGGACCGCGTCCAGGCGACGCGGGGGAGCGCTGATCGCTGCCACGCCAGCCGAGTCCCCGGGCGTCATGGCGGCGACGATAGCGGTCAGTCGTCCTGCAGTTGCTGCTCCACAGGCGCGTGGACACGGGGCATCGCGAGGGCCGCCACCCCGGTGAGCACGGCCGCCAGGAGCACCGCCAGGAACACCGCGGCCGCTGCGTCGACAACCGCGCTGGCTTGATTCGGACCGCCGGACGTGTCGAGGACAGCGTTAGCCACCGCTCCGAACACGGCCACGCCGACAGCACTGCCGATCGAGCGGGCAAACATGTTGGCGCCGGTCACGACGCCGCGCTCGGCCCAGCCGACGCTCGCCTGTGCGGCGATGAGGCTCGGCGCCGCGACCAGTCCTAGTCCCAGTCCCATGACGAAGCAGGACACCGCGACGACCGCGACCTGCGGGGTCTGGGCGCGGATGACGAGGAGGCCGATGCCCAGCAGCACCAAGCCCATCCCGATCAAGACGGTGGGCCGGAACCCGAACCGCATGTAGAAGAGCCGCCCCGAGAATGTGGCCGCGATCGGCCACCCGAGCGTCAACGCCGCCAGGGCTAGTCCGGCCACGAGCGGCGGCGAGCCGACGGATACCTGGAGATAGGTAGGGATGTACGAGGTGAGACCGATGATGATCGCGCCGACACCGAGCGCGATGAGTCCGGTGGTGAGGAGAAGTCGGCGGCTGAGGACCCAGAGCGGGAACACCGGCTCGGCCGCCCTTCGCTCCACGAGCACGAAGGCGACGAACAGCACTGCACCTGCGGCGAACACCGCGATGCTCGTCGGGGAGGCCCACGCCCATGCCTGCCCGCCCTCCAGGACGCCGAGGATGAGCAACGTCATCGCGCTGGTGAGCAGCGCGGCGCCGGAGTAGTCGATCCGGTGCTGGCGGCGGTCGACGCGCTCCTGGAAGTTGCGCCAGATCAGCGCGCCGGCGAGCAGGCAGAGCGGAACGTTGACGAAGAAGATCCACCGCCACAGGTGGAGCTGCGCGAAGAGCCCGCCGAGGGCCGGTCCGACGACCGACGAGGCGCCCCAGACACTGGCGATGTAGCCCTGCACTCTGGCTCGCTCCGCGACGGTGTAGATGTCACCGGCGATGGTGATCGACATCGGCTGAACGGCGCCGGCGCCGAGACCTTGCACCGCTCGGAACGCGATGAGCGCCGGCATGCTCCAGGCGAAGCCGCACAGGATGGAGCCGAGCAGGAACACGGCGATCCCGAAGAGCATCAGCGGTTTGCGGCCCACTGTGTCGGCGAGCTTGGCGTAGACCGGTACCGAGACCGCCTGGGCCAGCAGATACACGGAGAAGAGCCACGGAAAGGCCGAGAACCCGCCCAGATCCCGCACGATCGACGGAACCGCCGTGGCGAGGACCGTCGCGTCGATGGCGATGAGGCCCGTCGACACCATGAGCGCGAGGAGCACCGGCCCTCGTTCGGACCTCAGCCCGACCGCGTCAGAGGTGGTGAGAGGAGTGCTGGGGGAGGCCGTCACACAGATGGCCAAGTCGTCGCGCGCCGCAACCATTCCCTGGAGCGTCGTCTGAAATGTCGATCGGGCCGGTCAGCTGAGCTGCCAGGACCGCTTCGACAGGCCGTACCAGAACCCGTCGATGACGCTGCGGCTGTCGACGCCGCCCCTGCCGTCGGCGCCGTAGGCCGCTCCTAAGGACACGAAGAGCGGGGCGAAGTGCTCGGTGCGCGGGTGCGCGACCCGAGCGGCCGGCGCCTTGTCCAGGAAGTCAAGCAGGGCGTCGACGTCCTCGTGCCGCATCGCCTCCCTCGCCCAGGCGTCGAACTCCTGCGACCACCCCGGCGGCGGCGAGTCGGCCGGCAGCGACGGGTTGAACGCCCGCAGGTTGTGGGTCGTGAACCCCGACCCGATGATGAGCGTGCCGGCGTCGCGGAGCGGCGCGAGCTTCTGGCCCAGCCGGAACAGCGCGCGCGGATCGAGGGTCGGCATCGACATCTGGAGGACGGGGACGTCGGCCTCCGGAAACATCTCCACGAGCGGCACGTATGCGCCATGGTCCAGTCCGCGGTCCTCGTCCCGATGCACCGGCGTGCCGGGGTTAGCCACTCGCTTGGCCACCTCGTCGGCGAGCTCGGGGGCGGCGGGAGCCGCATACGTGACCTCGTAGTACTTCTGCGGGAAGCCCCAGAAGTCGTAGTACAGCGGCGCGCCGGTCGTCGACGAGAGCGCGAGCGGCGCCTCCTCCCAGTGGGCGGAGACCACCAGGATGTTGGCCGGCTTGGCGAAGTCCGCCTCGATGCCGCCGGACCACTGTGCGAGCTCCCGAGTCCACACCGCGTCATCGGCCAGGGGTGGAGCGCCGTGGCTGAGGTAGAGGACCGGCTGGGTGGTCACTCCCAAAGCATACCGCCCGAGTTGAACGATCAACTATTGCGCCCGGAATGGAGTTTCCGGGCCGAGGGTTTACCGTGTGCATCCGCGACCCACGTCGGAGCAGCGACGAATCCGCTGCACGTGGTCGGGAGATCTGGGGTGAATGCGTGGCAGCAGGGAAGGGCCGCAAGCTCGTCATCGTCGAGTCGCCGGCCAAGGCG